>JAJXDX010000182.1:0-4467 GCA_021640185.1 Oscillospiraceae bacterium
ATCGTATACAGCCCCTCCTCGGGGACCTCGACCTCCCATTCCAGCCACTGGCCGGGCACGGCCCATTTGCTGCCGCCGATCGTGTTCAGCTTGATGTATGCGGCACTGTTCGGCACCGTATCGGGCGACGAGCGGTCATAGGTGGGATAGATAGCCGCGTCGGACTTATACTTGGCTCCCTCGCCTTGGATATCCAACGTGAAGCCGCTCGTTTCCTTTGCCCCGGCCGCTTTCCACGCCGCCAATGCCTCGGCATACGTCGGCACGCTCTCGTCGGGCGACAGCGTGATCTCCGCGACGGCGCACGGCTCGCGCACGCCCTGCACGGTCAGCGTATGTTCTCCGGCGGTCAGGTACAGCATCAGCGGCTGCGTGTGATAGCCCTGCCCGTCGCGCAGCTGCTGGGTCATCCACGCGGGATCCTCCACCTGCGCCGGGCGCACGTCGTTGCCGTTGCCGTCCTGCGTCACCTCTCCGGCGTTCGTCCACCGCCGCATCAGGTCGACCTCGCGCAGCTCCTCATACGGCAGCTCGCCGTCCAGCAGGAACCGCCGCACGATGGTGGAGCCTTTGCCCGGCACGGGATAATACCGTACAGCCAAGGCATACAGTCCCGCCTCGGTGACCGAGAAGCGGTAGCCGATCCGGCTCTCCTCCTCGGTGACGACCGCCGTGCCGTCCAGTCCGAACGCACCCGCCTGTGCGGTCGCTCCGGCCGCGTCGGGCAGCAGCCGATCGCTCGTCAGCCGGATCGTTTCGGTCACGGTCGGCGCGTCGGCATACCGGGCAAGATATGCGCTGTAGCTTCCGGCAGACAGGCTGCCGCTCTGCGCCGACGTACCCGCCGCCGCGGCCGTATCCGCCTGCGCCGCAGCGCAGGGCAGAGCGGCCGCCGCCGTCAGCAGCGCCAGCAGCGCCGCCGCGATCCTCGTCCTTCCCGTTCTCATCGTTCGTCACGCCCTTTCTGCGTCCGCTTTCGTTCAGCCGACGCACCACACGTGCTCGCCGCTCATCGCGTCGAAGCAGATCCGGTCGCCCTCGCGGCGCACCCCGTCCGCCTGCGGCTGCTCATCTACCCACAAAACGGTGCCGTCGAAAGTTCGCACCGCGGCGCCCTCGGCCGCGGGCAGACGGATCTTACCGCGCACGCCGTTCGGGATCGTCACGGTGAAGGTCACCGTCCCGTCCGCCTGCGCGAACGCGCTGCGGATATCCCCGTGCCGCGTGTGCACCACACCGTCGGCCGCGGCCAGCGCCGTCGGTACGCACGGCGCGATGCCCACCGTGCCGTAGCCCGGCGTCAGCGGGCTGATGCCCGCCAGATACCGGTAGAACCATGCGCTGACGCTGCCGTACATCGGATGGTTGTGCGAGTTCATGCCGTAGCCCGTTTCGTATTCCCAGCGCTCCCACACCGTCGTCGCGCCCATCTCGATCATGTAGCCCAAGCTGGGATAGGTCTTTTGCGTGATGATCCGATAGGCCACGTCCGTTTTCCCTTCGGCGGACAGCACCTCGAAGATGTATTTCGTCATCAGGTTGCCGGTAGTCAGATGATAGTCATGGCGCTCGATGTCGGCCACCAGCCGTTCGACGGTCCGTGCGCGCATCTCCCGCGGCACGATGTCCAGATACAGCGCGAAGGCGTTCGCCCCTTGGCTGCCGCCCGCCATGTCCCCCGTCGCGGGATCGAAGAACCGCTCCAGCAGGACCTGTTTGGTCTGCCGCGCCTGCGCGGTAAAGCGCTCCTCATCTTCCCTGTTGCCGACGATGGCGGCAAAGCGCGCCATCAGCATCTGGTCAAGATAAAGATACCCGGTGGACACGAAGATGCCCGGCGTGATCGCCGAGATCGGCGAAACGATGCCGTTATGCTCGCAGCAGTCGACGGGCGATGCCCAGTCACCGTAGATCGTGAAGGTCAGCACGCCGTCGCGCGTGTTGCGGGCAAGGAAATCCGTCCACTTTTTCAGTTCCCCGTAATGCTCGCGGATCGGCCGGTCATTGCCGTAGTGATCGTACAGCAGCGCACATAGGATCAAAAACGAGCTGCTCACGGGATCGGCGGGGCGGTTGCCGCGCCGGAAAGGCGCCGTGTCGCCGATCGCGCCGGATACGGGATCCTGCGTATCGGCGATGTCCTGCACGAACTTTTCAAAAAAGCGGTCCATCGCGAAGTTGTACACCGTCGCCTCGGCACGCGCCGTCAGGTCGTTGAGCCAACCCTGCCGCTCGGAGCGCTGGCAGCAGTCCGTCGGGATCGTGTACAGGTTCGCCCGCTCCGTCCACAGGATGTTCTGCTGCAGGCGGGAGATCAGCGGATCGGTACACGAGAACCGTCCGCCCTCGGCCAGATCGCTGTTCATCACGATGCCCGTGATGTCGTCGGCACAAAAACTCTCCTGCGCCCCGGTCACGCTGACATAGCGGAACCCGTGGTAGGTGAACTCCGGCTGATAGATCACGTCGTCCCCGGCCAAGATCACCCGGTCGGTCTGCATCGGCAGCGCATACGTCGGGTCGGAAACGCGCAGATACTCCATGTCCAGCGTGCCGTCGTCCCGGCGGATCTCGGAATACCGCAGCGTGACCTCATGTCCCGCCGCGCCGGAGAGATGCACCCGCACCGCACCGGCGAAGTTCTGCCCGAAGTCGATCACGGTCTGCCCGTCCGCCAGCCGCTCCAGCGAAACGGGGCGCATCTCCCCGGTCGCCCGGATCGGCTCGGTGCTCTGCGCCGCGATCCGGCCGCCCGGTGCGGGCATCTCCAGCACGTCGTAATAGGCAAAGCCGTATTCGTCGAACTGTGCCGGATTGTCCGCCCGCACGGTGGGCAGATAGTCGCTGAACACGTTCCACACCGCCCGGTGGTACCGCTGCGAAAACGCCTCGCCCGGCAGGCACCACGACGGATCGGCATACAGCTCGTTGACCACCTCACCGGAATAGATCGTGGCGGACAGGATCTCGCTCATCATGAACACCCAGTGCTCGAAATCGGACACAAGCGGCACGCGCGTGCCGTCCGCGCACTCGACATACCCGGCCAGCCGGAACGCCGGATGTTCTTTCCATCCGCGGGCCAGCCGCACGCCGATGACGTTCTCGCCCGCCGTCAGCAGATCGCCCACGTCATACGTCAGCGCGTAGACGTGGCGGCTAAAATCGGCGTTCGCGGGCGAGAGCAGCTCGTCCCCCGCGCGCTGCCCGTTGATCCAAAGCTGCGCATAGCCGCACGCCGCCAAGCAGATCCGCGCGCGCCGCACGGCGGCGGGCAGCCGCACCGCACAGCGGAACAGCCCCACCGCGGCACTGTCGTTCGGCTTGCCGATCCAGCAGCCGCCCCAGTCCTCGCCGTCAAGGATGCCGCACTCGAACCACGCCGGCTCGCTCATCGCCGTCCACGCGCCGTCCGCGCGCCCCGCGACGCACCACCAGTATCTCGTCATCGAGCAAAGCGACACCCCGGCATACACGCACATCGTCCGGCTGCCGTCCGCTTCCCCGCTGTCCCACATATCGGCGTGCCCCGCACTCAGCAGCGACGGATCGGTCGCGACCAGCACGCGGTACCCGTCCGGCGCGCTCCCGGCGGGCAGCTCCTTCATATCCCAGCAAAGCATCGGCTGCCGCCGGGAGATCCCGATCGGCCGGGCCGAGAACTCGCACATCAGATCGTTCGTAAACACAAGATCATCCTTTTCTCTGAACAACACCGGACGGGCCGCACGTCGCCGCGCGTCCGTCACGTCGGACCATCCCGCAGAGCATCATCCTGCCCCACCCTCTCGTACTGTATCGATCATAACAAAACGGATCGTGAACAACAATAGACGTTGTTAACTATGTATAATATAAAACTAAGATATTTGTTTTATCCGCTCGTTGTTCTCTAGACTTTGCCGCTTTTGCGAGTATAATACAAATACAGGTAGTAGGATATGGGCAATATTATGGTAAATGTTACCGGTCACCCCTTTTTCCCCAAGCAGCCGCCAAAAGCGTATAGTTAATTTCGTACTACTCTGCGCACGATAAGGGTAAGCATCGTACAAATGAGGGAGGTTTCCGGTATGGATAACCAGTTCAATATGAAGAAATATTTCAGCGAAACGAACCTCACTTACCTCACCGGCGCATACACGCGCCTATGGAAGGACTGGCACTACGAGAACATCACGCCCGGCTACGACAAATTCTATTTCGTAGAGGACGGCGAGTTCGCACTGATCGTCAACGGGACATATCGCGAGATCCGCAAAAATCAGCTCGTCCTGCTGCCGTGCAACAGCACCCAGACGTATTATCACTTCTCCGACGCCTTGGCGACGAAATACTGGGTGCATTTCACGATGCCGTACCGCGACCGCGATCTGTTGGAGCTGCTGGAATTGCCGGTCGTCACCACGGTGGACGATCCCGCCGAAGTGACCGAGCTATTCCGCACGATCTTGGGGCAGGATCAGG
>JAJXDX010000182.1:4477-5049 GCA_021640185.1 Oscillospiraceae bacterium
ATCAGGAGACCACGCTGTCCGCGCCGCTGATCCAAAAGGCGGCGTTGTGCCGCCTGTTCGCCTATTTCGTCGATCACACGCAGATGCCCGACACCAAAGAGATACTCAGCAACGAAAAGCTCGCCGAGGTGCTCGCCTATATCGACAAGCACCTGTGCGAGCCGCTGACCGTCCGCCGCTTGGGCGAGGTCATGCACCTGCACCCGAACTATTTCATCCGCTATTTCAAAGAGAACACCGGCGTGTCGCCGATGCGTTATATCCAAGATCTGCGCATCGAGCGCGCGCAGCAGCTTTTGCAGACCGAGGATCTGCCGATCCAGAACATCGCCACGCAGCTCGGGTTCACCTCGTCGTACTATTTCGCGCGGGTGTTCAAGCAGCGCACCGGGTTCACCCCGTCGGTCTATCGCCTGATCTCCACCTACAAGCCGCCGTCCTCCGAGGAAGACAGCAAAAAATAGTCCGCGCCCGCAAAAAGCAAAAGCAAAAGCATCCCCGGCGGAGAAGTTCCCTTCTCCGCCGGGGATGCTTTTGCGTTATCGGCTGTTCTTTTTTACCATTCCACCCGG
>JAJXDX010000183.1 GCA_021640185.1 Oscillospiraceae bacterium
CCCCTGCGCCGGGCGCACCGTGGCGGTAGCGCGCCAAATATTCCACATTGCCGTTGGTGCCGTGGATCGGCGAAACGGTCAGCGCCTCAACGGTCAGCCCCTGCTGCGCCGCCGCAGCGAATATCCCGGCTAGCAGCGGCGGCAGCACGGCCGCCGGATCGCGCAGGATCCCGTTTTTGCCCAGATCGCGCGGCTTCGCCTCGAACTGCGGCTTGATCAGGGTGATGAGCGTGCCGCCCTCGCGCAGCACGGCGTGCACGGCGGGGAAGATCTTGGCAAGCGAGATGAACGACACGTCCACCGTCACCATGTCGCACACTGTGCCGCCCAGCATATCCGGCGTCAGGCGGCGCGCATTCGTGCGCTCGAGCACCGTGACGCGGGGATCGTTGCGCAGCTCCCACGCCAAGATGCCGTAAGCGACATCGACCGAGAACACGTGCGCCGCCCCGTGCTGCAGCAGGCAATCGGTAAAGCCGCCGTTGCTCGCGCCGATATCGCACACGGTCAGCCCCGTCGGGTCGACCCGGAACACGGACAGCGCCTTTTCCAGCTTGTAGCCGGAACGGCTGGCATAGCGGCGCGCTTTTTCGCGCAGGGTCAGCACCGTATCAGCCGGGACGGGCGTGCCTGGCTTATCGGCTGGCGTGTCGCCGATCAGCACGCGCCCCTCCATGATCAGCGCCGATGCCGTCGCGGCATCCGTGCCGAAGGTGCGGACGGCCAGTTCATCCAGTCTGATCGTCGTCATGGGACAAGGTTCCTTTCTTTTTCACGGGCGCCGGGATCTCCGGCATACCGGTCATGATCGACCGCGCGCGGTCGAGCGGGAGGTTGCGCACCCGGTGGCGGCAGCTGCCCTCGTCGTAGGTGTACACGAGCAGATCGCAGTTTTTGGCCAGATACTGGAACGGCGTCTGCGTCAGGGCATAGGCGATGACCTTTTCTTCCGGGACGACGACGGTGTGGAGCGTGTACCACTTGGAATAGCGCAGGGTAAGAAAACCATCGCTGCGGCGCACGCCCGCGGTGCGGCGGTCGATCGTTTTGACGAGGAACTGCCACGCGCACGGCAGATACGCCATGAACGACAGGTAATAGATCAGCTCCGACCACTGCGGCAGCAGATGCTGCACCACGCGGGACGCGGGATACAGCAGGATCATCCCCCACAGCGGATAGAACACGTACCGGTACAGCGACCACGGGGCCGCCTTCTGCTGCACGCCGCGCAGCGGGAACTCCGGCAGCAGCGCGCGCACCTCCCGGCACGAGGCGTGCACCGGGGACACCGGCAGCAGCACGCTCATCGCGTTTTTCCCCTTGCCGTAGCCGATGCAGCTGATGAACACCATGTGCAGCCGCAGCAGGCGGCTGACGATGCTCTGCCGGTAATCGACGAACGCGACGGACGAGGCCGTGCAGGAATAGTCCCGCCGGGTGAGCAGCCCCGTGCGGATCGTCAGGGCATCCGGCGTTCGCGTGACGCGAAACGGCAGATACCGCAGCAGGTCGCGCACGGCGGAGATGCCCCAGCCGCACAATAGCACCAGCGCGATCAACGCCGCCGTGCGCGGAACGATCGTGACCAGCCCCGCCACGTTCTCCAGTCCGCCGAAGAGCTGGTCGCGGTAGCTGTTGCCCCACAGCTTACCGGCCTGCCGAAACGTGGTGGCGAGCAGGATGATGCCGCTGGCCGGATTGGACACCAGCAGCGACAGCACCGCGACCGACCACCAGTGCGGGCGGTACACGTGCTCCTCTCCCTTTGCGCCCGCCCGGCGGCGGTCAAGGATCTCCTTGGCACGCGCCTCTCCCACCGTCAGGGTCAGATCCGCCTGCCGCCGGCTGCCGGCATCGGTATCCACCGAGATGCGCACCGCGCGCAGCGGGCGCAGCCAAAACGGCCGCTCCACCGACAGCGTCACGATGCTGCCGCGCGGCACGTAGGTCACCCGGCGCAGCAGGATGCCGCGGCGGATGACGAAGCCCTCCTCGGTCAGGGAATAGGTGTGGAACTGCCACGCGAGATACGGCAGGAGCAGCAGCAAAAACACGACGGAAAGATCGATCCACGCGCCGCGCAGCCAAGCATAGAGGCCCTGCGGCGTGCGGATATAGCGTGCGCCGCGCAGCAGCGGCACCAGCAGAAGGAACAGATAACGGTACGTATAGCGCAGCATCGCGACCGGATGCTGATGACGATCAAGGATCGGGGCGTCAGTCCCCATGGCGATGCTCCTTTCACTTTGGCTCAGCGGAACATGAAGCTCTCGCTCCAGCGCAGCGCTTCCTTCGCCGGGACACCTTCCAGCAGCAGGTGGCCGCCCGCGGCCGCCACCACGACGAAGGCCGTACCGAACGCCCGCTCCAGCGGGCCGCGGATCACGGTGATGTGCCGCACGCGCGACAGCGGCATCACCCGCCGGCTCACGGTGTACACCCCGCTGACGACGCAGATCCGCTCGTCGTCCACGGCATAGCGGGCGTTGCGGCAGCGCAGCGGGATATACACCAGCAGCAAAAACAGCAGCACCGCCGCACATGCCGCCAAAAAGGCCCATGCCACCCATCGCGGGATGAACGGCAGGTCCAGCAGCACCGCCGTCACGATCCCCGCGATCGGCGAAAACAGCAGCGCACACACCGACCACGAGATCCGCACGCGCGGATCCGGCCGTTTCAGCTGCGTCTGTTCCATCCCGATGCCCTCCCGTTTCGCTATTCGTCTTATTTTATCACGATCCGGCCGGATCGTAAACCCGTCCGGCGCGAAAATCTGTTGCCAAACCGCGGCGGATATGATAAAATCAGAGCAGATCTGACATCCTACGGGCATGAGGAGAAATGAGGGATACCGATGAAAGACGGATTTATCCGCGTGGCGGCCGGGACGCTGCATCCGGTGGTGGCCGACACGGCGGCCAACACGGCCGAGATCCTGCGCCGGATCGACGAAGCCGACGCGGCGGGCGTGCAGCTTTTGGTGCTGCCGGAACTATGCGTGACCGGCTACACCTGCGGCGACCTGTTCTATTCCCGCCTGCTGCAGCAGGCGGCCGTCGATGCGCTCGGCACGGTCTGCCGCCACACGGCGGGGCTGTACCCGGTGGTCGTCACGGGGCTGCCGCTCAAATGGAACGGTAAGCTGTACAACGTCGCGGCCGTGCTGCGCGATGGCAAGATCTTGGGCGTCGTGCCCAAGACGCACCTGCCGAACTACGGCGAGTTTTACGAAAAGCGGCAGTTCTCGTCCGGCGCGGACGTGCCGCACGGCGAGCAGATCGCCCTGTGCGGACAGACCGTCCCCTTCGGGACGGATCTGCTGTTTTGTCATGACGAGCTGCCGGACTACGTGTTCGGGGTCGAGATCTGCGAGGACGTGTGGGCCACCGTTCCGCCCAGCGATATGCTGGCGCGGGCCGGTGCGCTGATCGTCGCTAACCCCTCCGCCTCCGACGAGGTAGTGGGCAAGGCGGGCTACCGCCGCCTGCTGATCTCGTCCACCTCAGCCCGGCAGGTCGCGGGATACGTGTACGTCAACGCCGGACCGGAGGAATCCACGCAGGACATGGTGTTCTCCCGCCACCACCTGATCGCCGAGAACGGGACGCTGCTGGCCGAGAACCTTCCCTTCGCCGATCAAACGCTGCTGACCGCAGAGATCGACACCGGGCGGCTTTCTGCCGAGCGGCACCGCATCGGCAGCTTCGTGCCGGAAAACGCGGCGGCCGTGCGGCGGATCGCGTTCTCGCAGCCGGTGCGCACGCTGGAACTGACCCGCACGATCGACAAGTCCCCCTTCGTCCCGCCGGACGACGCCCGCGTCGCCGAGCGGGCCGAGCAGATCCTGCAGATCCAGTCCTACGGGCTGAAAAAGCGGATCGCCCACGTGCACGCCAAAACGGCGGTGGTGGGCATATCCGGCGGGCTGGACAGCTGCCTTGCGCTGCTGGTGATGGTGCGGGCGATGGATCTGCTGCAGCGGCCGCGCACCGATATCGTTGCGGTGACGATGCCCTGCTTCGGCACCACCGTGCGCACGCACGACAATGCCTGTGCACTTTGCCGCTGCCTTGGCGTGACCCTACACGAAGTGGACATCACCGCGTCCGTCATGCAGCATTTTACCGATATCGGGCACGACCCCGCCGTGCATGACGTGACGTATGAAAACGGGCAGGCGCGCGAACGCACGCAGGTGCTGATGGACATCGCCAACCAGACCGGCGGCATCCTCGTCGGCACGGGCGACCTGTCGGAGCTGGCGCTGGGCTGGGCGACCTACAACGGCGACCATATGTCCATGTACGGTGTCAACGCCTCCGTGCCCAAAACGCTGGTGCGCTATATCGTGCGGTACGCCGCATCGCAGGCGGACGCGGCGCTGGCCGCCGTGCTGAACGACATCCTCGACACCCCGGTGTCGCCGGAGCTGCTGCCCGCCGAGGGCGACGGCACGATCGCACAAAAGACCGAAGACCTCGTCGGCCCGTACGAGCTGCACGATTTCTTCCTCTATCACCTGCTGCGCTTCGGATCCACGCCCGGCAAGATCCGCCGCATGGCGCGCCGCGCGTTCGCGGACGACTATGACGGCGAAACGATCGACAAATGGCTGCGCGTGTTCCTGCGCCGGTTCTTCACCCAGCAGTTCAAGCGCTCCTGTATGCCGGACGGCCCGAAGGTCGGCTCCGCCACCCTTTCACCGCGCGGCGACTGGCGGATGCCGTCTGATGCATCCTTCGCTCTGTGGATGGCGGACTTGGACGACGCAGCACGGTAAATGCCGGAAGGAGGATCCGCCATGCGGCTCTGCGCACATCTTCTCCCCTTCTACCGCCGCGTGTTCCCCCAAAACCGCATCCTATCGATCGGCCTTGCCTACCGCACCGGCTGGCGGATGAGCGTGTTTTTTCGGGACACTTTGCCGGACGCGCTGCAAAACGTGCCGCCGGACGGCGAGGTGCAGATCATACAAAGCCGTGACTATCATTATCCGCAAACGAAGGAGCTCCTGTGTCACAAATGCAAAATGAGCC
>JAJXDX010000184.1 GCA_021640185.1 Oscillospiraceae bacterium
AGATGACCCATCCACTAGGATAGCGATTTTCATTATAACATGGGCGGGTGGGGGATGCAAGAAAAAAGAGGATTTTTCACGATTGGTGGCGACTTTTGTATGAAGGTACAAAAGAGGAAGCGCCGTTTTGTTCCGGTTTCACAACAACCCGGCAGCGCCGCCGGGCACAAACAGCCGTCGACCCGCCCGGAGCGTGCGTCCCTACACTCCGGCTCGCGCGCCCGTCGGCGTCCGAAAGCCCGGCAAGCCGCCGCAGGCCGGTAATGAACACTTGAACTTTCACGTGAAGTGCGGTAAAATTAAGGAATAAAGCAAAAATGAGAGTTTTATGTTCGTCACCATCGAATTTATCACAAAAGACGACCGCGGCTACCGTTTTTATGGCGAGGTCTTGGGCGAGAACGGGCAAACTTACCGTTTCAACTGCACCAATTGGTATGACCGGGACATCCGCTTCGAGGACATCCGGCCCGGCGACCGGGTAGAATTTGACCTTCGGCGCCCCAATGTGCGCGGCACGATCTATCCCCGGCAGATCCGCTTCGCCGGTAGCGACAGCGTCCCGCGCCCGCAGGACGTGCGCGTCGCGCCGCATCACAGCTACGGCATGATCAACAACTTCGCCTATATCGATTGCCGGGCGCTGCGCGGCAAGCTGCAGGAACTCGTCCCGGACATCGACGAGCGCTGCCCGGACGACACCGCGCTGTTCAAGGCGATCATCGCCCGCTACAACAGCCTGCAGGATGACGATTTCGTCTTTGAGGGCGACGAAGGCCGGGCGGCCCGCCACGTTTTCTTCCCTTCCGGCTTTTTCGCTGCCGACGGCCGGGAGATCTGGCTGTCCTGCACGCCCAACCGCAACGGCAGCACGGTGTGGTATTGCTGCGATATCCGCCGCGACGGCGAACAGACGGAGCAGACGGTGTTCGACATCGCGAACATCAATTGGTTCGATATGCAGCGCGCCGTCGACCGCTTGGATCCCGACGGCGCACAGAGCATCGACGACCTGTGCGCCGGGATCGAAGCGCGCTGCGCCGACCTGCCGTCGGCGCTGCTGTATCTGCGGGACGGCCGCCCCTGCAGCGAGCATAAGGCGAACGAACTGTACGTCCCCACCGGCCGCCGCCGGGCGGACGGCGAGGAGATCTGGCTGCTGTGCACGCGGCACACCGGCCCGCGCGGCTACGGCTGGTATTTCGAAGCGGCGACCTATCCGAACGCGCCGATCACCGTGTTCGATAAAAACGACCGCTTCAAAAAATGGTGCGGCCGGATCGAACCGGCTCTGCTCGATCGGCTGGCACAGGACGCGATGCCGGAGCCGTGGTCGTTCGGCGACCGCAACGATCTGTGGATCCTGCGCGATTATCTGGTCAGCCTGTTCGCTTATCAGCTGGCGCACGACGCGGTCGTGACCGGTGCGGACGGCCGGTATGCCGGCTTCGACACCGGCTTGCAGGAGGCCGTTTCGTTCGGCCGGCTGTGCGCCTTGTTCACACAGACCGAAACGCCCGACGAGCCGCTCCACCCGCTGCATTTCCGCCAGCCTTATGAACTGATGGGCTTTTATGCCGTCGACGGCGACGATCTGCCGTTTTCCGGCGGCGGACTGATCGCCGCCGAGGAGCTGCCGCCGATGCCCGCGCCGCGCATCTTCCCCGACCGCCGCGCCATGCTGTGGGACACGCACGGCAGCGCAGACGACCTGTCCGTTTCGTTCGACGCCGTCTCGCTGCTGATCTACCGGTGCGAGCGCCTGCCGCTGTCGTTCTATCGGTGCGCCGGCGTGTACGAGCCGCGTCTGACAGAGATCTTAGACGGGCGGATGCAGCCCGCCAAAAAGGCCAAGCTGCTCAAGGAACTGTTCGCGCCGATCGTGGACGGCACGGCCGACGACGGCCTGAACTTCGCCTTCGATACCCTGCGTCACGAGCTGACGTCCCGCTTCGCCGCGATCGTCCGCCGCGCGGAGCACGACTGGCGCATCGCCCTGCCCTGCTTCGATCCGGAGCATGGCGCGCCGGCCTTCCTGCTGCCGCTGTCGTTTGACGAAAACAGCGCCCCCGACCGCGCGATGATCGTTACCGCAGACGGCGGCAAGATCACCGTGCATTCGGTCGTCCCGCCGGAATGGGCGTATCTGGACGCCCGCCTGGCCTGCCGCCCGGCAAGCGATTGGCTGCAGCCGGAGCAGATCGGCGCCGACCGTCGTGCGCCGCACCGCCCCGCCGCAGCCGGGCACGATCTGTCCACGCCGCTTTACGGATAAAAGCGGCCCGCCCGGGGCAAACTGTTCCCGAGGTGAGTACGATGGCGAACGAAAGGGAAACGGAACTGCTGCAAAACGTCTACCGCAACGCCGAGATGGGGCGCGACAGCCTGTATTTCGTGATGAAAAAGGCCAACGACCCCGCCATGCGCCGCGTGGTGGAGACGCAGCTGATGGAATACCAGACCATCATGGACGAGGCAGAGGAGCGCCTGCGCGCAGCGGGCGAGCAGCCGCAGGGCAGCGGAAAGCTCGCCAAGCTGATGGTGCGCATGGCGGCCGCCCGCAAAACCGCGCAGGATAACAGCCCCGCCGCTCTGGCCGATATGCTGATCGAGGGCAGCGGCATGGGCGTGACCAAGATCATGCGCGAGCTGACACGCTACCGCGCCGGCTGCGAGGAGGCGGCGGCGCTGGCGCTCCGCCTGCAAAAGACCGAGGAGAACAATATCGAACGGTTAAAAGCGTATCTCTGAAAACGGAAAAACGGAGCAAGCGGGCAAAGACGGATGTCTTTGCCCGCTCGCGCTATCGTTCCCCGGCAAGCCGTTCCGGCGGTCCGTGCCCGTCGGACACTGCCTGCCAAAAAGACCGATCAGTCGACCGACTTCAGCTCGAAGGTCGCACCGGTGGTCGTTTTCCAGACCATGGCGGTGATGACCTTGGCGTTGCCCTTGCCGTCGAGCACCTTCATGCCGCTGGTCTCTTTATACCAGTTGGAGCCGCCGGTAAGGGAAGCGGTGTACAGCGCAGCCGTATTCGCCGAGATGGTGTTGCCGTCATCGATCAGCGTGAAGGGCAGGTTCGGGTTCTCACCCATGCCGATGTTGATCGCCATGTTCTTGGTCTCTTTATCCCCGGCCTGCTTGCTGATATCGAAGGCGTTGTTCTTGATGGTGAACACCGGGCTCTCGGTCTTCCCGATACGCTCGATCTTGACCGGACGGGTGCCGGTCACCTTGTTGTTCACAAAGGTGAAGGTCTTGATCGGGTTGGCGTTAGCGCCGTTGCCTTCCGTATCCTCACGCCACCAGATCGGGTTGGAGTTGTTGGCCGAGGTCGTGTTCGTATAGCTGTTGAACGTGCAGCCGTCAAAGGTCACATTGGACGCCGGGCAGGTGCCGATGATGATGCCGTTGAAGGTGCAGTTTTTGAAGGTGAGCGAGTTCAGGTTGCTCCACGGGCTGGTGTACTTCTGGATATCGAAGCTGACCACGCCGTTGAAGGTCATGTTCTCGAACGTGACATCGCTGTTGGCGGGCAGGAGCATATAGACCGACGTATTTTTATATCCGTCGATGCTCGCATAGCCCGTCGCGGCGCTGTTGATCGTGCCGTTGCTGAACAGGAAGGAATACTCGCCGACACCGGCGGGCGCAATGCCATACTTGTTCAGCTTCGTGCTGCCGAGCAGAACGCCCTTGCCGGTGTAGCCGGAGCTGTGCTCGCTGTAAGCGATATCGGCAGCTTCGTTGTCGCCCATCAGGACAGCGACCTGTTTCTTTTTGCCGTTCTCATCCTTCTCGATGTTCCCAAGCTCCAGCTCGCCATTCAGCTTTTCGGTCGTGGTCAGCTGGCCTTCGGGGGTCTTGACCACTTTGTACCACGTGTCGCTGCCGTGCTTCTCGGCCACGACAGAGTAGCCGGCTTCCACGAAGTTGGTGCCTGCGCTCTCGGCCGCATTGTTCGACGGATCGAAGTTGACGAACGTACCGCCGCGGACGGTGATCTTGGCCTTGCCGTTCTTATAGTTCGCATCATAGCAGTTGAGCAGGAAACGGTACGGATCATTGCCGCTGGCCTTCTGCTGAATATCGAAGAAACCGCCCTCGATGATCGCCTTGCCCTCATAAACATAGATCGCATCGACGTTGCTGATGAACGTGCCGTCCTTGACGATCACGGTCGCGCCATCCTGCACATCGATCGCGAAGTTGTCGTTTTCCTTCGCTTTCAGCGTGCCTTTGCCGGTGATGGTCAGCGTCGTATCTTTACCGCGGGCAGAGATCAAGGACCACGCCATCGTGCTCTCGTTCCAAATGTCCACGGTGTTGGCGATGGTCTTGCCGCCAAGGTCGAGCGTGGCGCTCTTTTTCGCGATAAGCAGCGCGTCCGTGGCAACGTCCTTGTCCAGCTTCACCTCACCGCCGGCGGCCAGCGCATCCTTCAGCCCGGCCTGATCGAGGACGGGATAGTAGGTCGCTTTCGCGTCGTACTGATCGTTGAAGCTGTCGTTCTCGTACGTGTACTGCGTGGCATAGACCTTGATCGAGATCCCTTCGATCGACAGACCCTGATAGACGTTGCCCGCTTCCTTTTTCATGTGGCCGCTGATCGTGATCGAAGCGGTCTCTTCGACTTCCTCGGTATCGAGCTTCCTCTCCGCGCCCTTCGGCAGAAGGACACCTTCCCAGCCTTCCAGCTTAGTCTCTCCAGCATTGCCCTTCTTCACGAAGAAGTCGATGGCCTCCAGCAGCTTGGCATCGCCGTCGACACCGTTGATGACCACCTTGTACTTCAGCGCAAGGTTGCCCTTGTTGACGATCCTGAACGTAGGCAGCTTATAGGTGCAGCCCGGCTCCCACAGGATCTTCTCGCCTGCCGGCGCATCCGGAGACTTGACGAAATCCAACGTCGTGTTTTTCAGCGAGTTGCCCGCCTCATCGACGATGTCGATCTTCAAGTTACCCGCTTGGATCTTGTTGACCCCGGTGCTGGCCGTGTCGGTGAACCAC
>JAJXDX010000185.1 GCA_021640185.1 Oscillospiraceae bacterium
CGCCTGCACCGACCCCAAGGTCGCGGGCGACCGGCTGCTGCCCACGGCTAAGTTGGGCACGCCCGCGATCGACCCCGGCGTGTACCCGGTCATCCGGCAGCGCTTTTTGGACGATCTGGCGGCGCACACCGGGTATTCGGAGCTGGCCTTCACGCAGGGCACGAAAAAACAGGAAAAATGATCCCGGATCTATAGACATTTTCCGCCGGCCGTGGTATACTCGTGGTATATCACGGCCGGTTTTTCCGACCGACGAAAGGATGGTCAAAAATGCAGGATCTCTATCAGTTCACGCCCGGCGAGCAGCCGCTCGACCGGATCTGCCCGGACGGCGGTGCCACCGCGATCTTCCGCACGATCGCCTGCGTGGGCGACAGCCTCTCCTCCGGCGAGCTCGAGTCCGCCAAGCCGGACGGCAGCAGCGACTATCACGATATGTTCGAATATTCGTGGGGCCAGTACCTCGCCCGGATGTGCGGCAGCAAGGTGTTCAACCTGTCGCGCGGCGGCATGACCGCCAAGGAGTTCTGCCAGACCTTCGGCGATGCCAACCGGATGTGGGCGCCGGACAAGGCAGCGCAGGCGTACATCGTCGCCCTCGGTGTCAATGAGCTGTTTTCGGTCAACGATCCGCTCGGCACGCTGGAGGACGCCTTCGCCGACCCCACCGACCCGGCGCACGATACCTTTGCCGGATGGTACGGCCTGCTGCTGCGGCGCTTCCGGGCGATCCAGCCGCGCGCCAAGTTCTTTTTGCTCACCATGCCGCGCTATCATGAGGGCGACGAGGGCGAGCCGAAGCGCGCCGCCCATGCCGAGCTGATCCGTCAGCTGGCCGCCCGGCTGGACAACACGTACGTCGTCGACCTGTTCACCTATGCCCCGCGCTATGACGAGGCGTTCCGCGAGCGGTACTTTCTGCGCGGCCACATGAGTCCCCTGGGCTATCTGTTATCGGCCAAAATGATCGGCTCGTACATCGACTATATCATCCGCAAGGATCCGCAGGCTTTTGCCGAGGTCGGCTTCATCGGCACGAATCTGCACGGCTGAGCCGTCGGTTTTTCTCAAGGCAGGATGCGCGTTATGCCCGCCAAACGAACGGCGGAACGCGACGCTTTGGGCGAGTTCGCGCCCAAATTCGCCGCGCTCAATGATGATGTGCTATTCGGCGAAGTCTGGAGCCGCGAAAGCGAGCTGCCGCTGAAGGCACGCAGCATTTTATGCCGCCGCCGCCCAAGAGAACGGATAACGAACGAAAAAACGATCCCCGCGCCGTTTGGCGCGGGGATCGTTTTTTCGTCTATTTACTTGCTTTTGCCAAGGTAGGCTTCCTTCACGGCCTTGTTCTCCAGCAGCTCGCGGCCCGTGCCGGTCATCGTGATCGTGCCCGTTTCCAGCACATAGCCGTAGTCTGCGATCTTCAGCGCCATGTTGGCGTTCTGCTCGTTGAGCAGGACGGTGATGCCGCTGTCGTTGATCTCGCGGATGATCGAGAAGATGTCCCGCACCACCAGCGGCGCCAGACCCAGCGACGGCTCGTCCATCATGATCAGGCGCGGGCGGCTCATCAGCGCCCGGCCGACGGCCAGCATCTGCTGCTCGCCGCCGGAGAGCGTACCGGCCAGCTGCCAGTGGCGCTCCTTTAAGCGCGGGAAGAGCGAATACACGTGCTCGATATCGTCGTCCAGCTTATCGTGCCGCAGATATGCGCCGATCTTCAGGTTCTCCAGCACCGTCAGGTTCGGGAACACGCGGCGCCCCTCCGGTACGAGGGTGATCCCGCGGGACACGATCGCATCGGACGACAGGCCGTCGATCCGCTCGCCGTCGAACAGGATCTCGCCGCTTTTGGGGCGGACAAGACCGGACACGGCGCGAAGCACCGTGGATTTACCGGCGCCGTTGGCGCCGATCAGGGTAACGATCTTGCCCTGCTCGATGTTCATCGAGATATCCTTCACCGCGCGGATGCCGCCGAAGTTGACGGACAGGCCGCGGATCTCCAGCAGATCACTCATCGTCGCTCACCCCCAGATATGCCTCGATCACGCGCTCGTTCTTCTGCACCTCGGCCGGGGTGCCCTGCGCGATCACTTTGCCGAAGTCGATCACATAGATGCGGTCGGAGATATCCATCACCAGATCCATATGGTGCTCGATCAGCAGGATCGTGATGTCGAACTGCTTGCGGATCTGATGAATGAAGGCAGTCAGCTCCTCCGTTTCCTGCGGGTTCATGCCCGCAGCCGGTTCATCCAGCAGCAGCAGCTTCGGCTGCGTCGCCAGTGCGCGGGCGATCTCCAGCTTGCGCTGCTTGCCGTAGGGCAGGCTGGTCGCCAGTTCGTCGCGCTCGTCCTCCAGCCCCACCAGCTGCAGCAGCTCCAGCGTTTCGCGGCGCATCTGCGCCTCCTCGCGGAAGTTGAGGTGCAGCGTGGCCGTAAAGATGTTGGAACGGCGGCGCAGGTGCTTGGCCGTCAGCACGTTCTCGAACACGGTCATCGATTTGAACAGGCGGATGTTCTGGAAGGTGCGCGCCATGCCCAGCCGCGTCAGACGATCCGGGGTCTTGCGGATCGTGTGCGTGTATTTCCCGGCATCCTCGCCGGCATACAGGCGGCGCATCTTGCCGTGCGGATGGTTCTCGATCACCCGCTCACCGCAGAACAAGATCTCGCCGTTCGTCGGCTCGTACACACCGGTGATCGCGTTGAAGGCCGTGGTCTTGCCCGCGCCGTTCGGCCCGATCAGCGCCACGATCTCGCCCTTGTTCACCACCATCGACAGCCCGTTGACGGCCACGACGCCGCCGAACTGCATGGTGATATCGTTCAGTCGAAGGATCTCTTCCATGGCTCAGCCCTCCGCTTTCTCGTTTTTCCGTGCGCGGGAACGGGCGGCCAGCTTTTTCGGCAGGCCCGTGACCGCGCGCCACATCCCCACGGGGCTGAATTCCCGGTCGCCCATGATGCCCTTGCGGAAGAACAGCACGAAGATCATGATGATGACCGAGAACACGACCAGCCGGAACCCGTTGCGGAACATCGGCGAGGAGATGCCAAGGAACTCGCCGCTGTCCAGTCCGCGCAGCCACCACTCCTGCGAGGCGATGTACAAAAAGCTCGCCAGCACGGAGCCGGTGATCGAGCCGATGCCGCCGATGACCACGATCAGCAGGATCTCGTACGTCAGGGCGGAGGTGAACGGCGCCGCGTTGGTCGAGCCGACATACACGGCATACATCGCGCCGCCGATCCCCGCGAAGAACGAGCTGATCACGAAACTGAGCATCTTGTGATGCGCCAGATCGATGCCCATCGCCTCGGCGGCGATCTCGTCGTCACGGATCGCCTTGAAGGCGCGGCCGTAGGTGGAGTTGATCAGCAGCGCGATCAGTCCGATGCAGATGACCGCCATCAGGAAGAACGGCAGCACGAACGACATTTTGGCAAACGGCGTATCCGCCAGATCGGACCGGAACGTGGCCAGCTTGCTGATCGGGAACGAGCCGTTCGTCAGCCGCCCCAGCTTATCCCACTGGATCAGCGTGCGCAGGATCTCGGCAAAGCCGAGGGTGGCGATCGCCAGATAGTCGCTTTTGAGTTTGAGCACGGGCAGGCCGATCAAAAAGGCGAAGCCCGCCGCCAGCACACCGGCCAGCAGGATCGACACCGGGATCGGCAGCGAAAGATCAACGATCGGCTTGCCGGAGAAGTTGAACACCATCGCCCGGCTGGCATCGTCCACCGAAAAGATCGCATACGTGTATGCGCCGATCAGCATAAAGCCCGCCTGTCCCAGCGAGAACAGCCCCGTGAACCCGTTGAGCAGGTTCATCGACACGGCGACGACGGCATACACGCAGCCCTTCTGCAGCACCTTGACGAGCATATCCACCGGGCTCGCCGTCGCGTCGAGGGCGAACAGCGAAACGAGCAGCGCGACGAAGAGGACGAGGTTCGCGATCTTGTTTTTCTTTTTGTCCGCAGGACTTAAGATTTTCATAACACTTCTCCCCCTTACACCTTGTCGGTGACCTTTTCACCGAAGAGACCCGACGGTTTAACGCAAAGTATAACAATAAGCAGCGCGAATGTAAATGCGTCTGAAAACGGCGTAAGGCTTACTCCCCCGATGCTTACCGCACGGATAAGATTTTCGCAAATACCGATTATAAAAGCACCTACAACAGCGCCGGGAATAGAGCCTATACCGCCGAATACCGCTGCCACAAATGATTTAAGGCCCGGCATTGAACCCGATGTGGGCACAACGGACGGATAATTTGAAAAATACAGTATGGAACCTACCGCCGCCAAAAATGAACCGATAACAAAGGTCATACTGATGACGCGGTTTATTTTAACTCCCATTAACTGGCTTGTTTCAAAATCCTTTGAAACGGCGCGCATTGCTATACCGCTTTTGGTAAATTTAATAATTGCAACAAGCGCTAACACAAGCAGTATGGTAAGCACAGGCGTAATAACGGTAACCCACTTTGTTGTGGCGCCGAAAATTTTTACCGTGTTTGACAAAACCGGTATTGTGGGGTAAACCTTTGCAAGACCGCCCGTAGCGTAAAGCGCTATGTTTTGAAGAGTATACGAAACGCCGATTGCGGATATCATAACCGACATACGCGGCGCCGAACGAAGCGGCTTATACGCAACGCGTTCGACCGTAACGCCGATCAAAACCGTTACAAGCAGTACAAACGGTATTGACAAATAAAGCGGCATTGCCGTGGTTGCGTATACCATTATAAGGCCTGCAACCATAAATATATCACCGTGAGCGAAGTTGATCAAACGCAGTATACCGTAAACCATAGTATAACCTATGGCTATAAGGGCATACTGACCGCCTACGGAGATACCTGCCAATAAGTAATCCATTAAAATTCCTCCGAATAATCAAAAACAGGACCGGATGAAGCCCATCCGGTCCACCGTAGTTTAATTACTAATTTACGCC
>JAJXDX010000186.1:0-3257 GCA_021640185.1 Oscillospiraceae bacterium
GCAGCGGCCACCAGATGTTCAACAACCACTATGACTGGTTCTACGGCTCTGCCGCGACGATCCGCAGCGGCGCGACGGACTGCGTGTTCCGTAACAACTACTGCGACATCAACCAGCGCGTCGTGACCGTCGACGGCGCGAGCAAGGTCACCGTTTCCACCAGCGTCAGCCGCGAGAGCGGCATCCCGGAGCGCAATGCGCTGATCGCGAACGGCGCGAACCGGCGCGAACTGTCCGAGATCGTGCTGAAAAACGCCAAAAACGTGCAGATCATCGGGTTCTCTTCCGCGGTTTGGGGACGTGATACCGCGAAGGAACTGGGTATGATCGAGCTGCAGGGCAGCAACGAGGACATTTTGGTGAAGGACTGCATCTGCTGTAAGGTATTCGCCGCATCGTCCGGCACGTTCGGCAGCCGGTCGACGGAAACGAACAATTTCCTCTATTGAGGGGGCATCCATCCGTATCCCGGCGGCAGGAGCCGCTAGAAATAAAGTGTGGAGGTATCGTAAGCATGAAGTTCCTGAAAAAAGCGTTGGCCGCAACGCTGGGCCTGCTGATGATCGGCGGCGCCATGGCTGCGGCGGCCGAGGTCCCGGACAACGTCGTCCACAGTCAGACGGTGATCAGCCGTGAGTTCTTAGAGAGTCTGTTCGATAAGCCATGGCAGGATGAGGCCGGCGCCGTCGTCAGCTACGACAACCTAGACGTGGCGAAAAACGGCAGCAATAACCAGCAGATGCTGTTTGCCGGAGTCCGTAAGGAAACGGACGAAGGTCCGATCAATTCCGTGGCCGATGAAAACCAAAAAGAGGGCCAGATCACTTATAAGCTGGCGATCAACAAAGAGACCCGTGAGCTGGCGGTCACCATGGTGTACCGCAGCAATATCGCTGAAGACAAGATCCGCGTGTATGTCAGCGAGAGCGAGAGCTTTGGCAGCACGCCCGCGATGGAGTTCAGCGGCGAAGCGGATACGTACAATCACGAGACCAAGCGTGCCGCGATCAACGAGAACGGCAAGGAGGCCGTCTATGTGAAGATCGTGCTGCCGTACGGCCGGCTGAACGAGGATGGCTGGATCGATACCGGCATCAATCGACTGGTGATCGCACCTGCGGTGACGGATGCATTGCATACGGTCGATGTCAACGGCAAGAACGATGGAGCTACCGTCCTGTTCGACGAACTGACGAAAGCCGACAGTGCGGACTATGACCCGTGGGGCAACGGCCTGTATGACGTGAGCAAGACGGATGAGCAGAACCACATCTATCCGCCGGCCTTCAAGTCTGACACCACAGGTCATCCCTTTGTCGCCGATCAGACTCAGTCCGGTCAATGGGGATACAGCCCCCGCACCTCCTACATGGAGTGGCGCATCAACACCGTGTCTAAGATCGAGGAGGCGACCGTGACCGCCGATATCCGCGTAGCGAACTCTGCGGCGGATTCCGGTGAGTACCAGAAAGACGGCTGCGGCGACGATGTTGAGGGCTTCTGGATGGAGTACAGCACCGACGGCGTGAGCTTCACGCGGTTCGCCGAGAAGATCGGCGACAAGAGCGGCAACGAGTTCAAGGGCGAGCTGGAAAAAACGCTTTCTGCCGAGCAGCTGGGCGACACGGATACGCTGTATGTGCGTGCCTACTGCCACATCATCGCCTGGCCGGACTGGGCATATATGAAGTCGCTGAAGATCGAAACGAAGGGCGCGAACCCCGCGATCGAAACGCCCGGTGACGACAAGCCGGGTGACGACAAGCCCGGTGACGACAAGCCTGCCGGTGATGACAAGCCTGCCGGGGATGACAAGCCCGCCGGTGACGACAAGCCTGCCGGCGACGATAAGCCCGCTGCTGACGACAAGCCGTCTAATGACAGCCCCAAGACCGGTGTGGTCACCGGTGTCGGCGCGGCCCTGATCGTGATGGGCACGGCCTGTGGGGCGGCATTCGCCTTCCGCCGCAAGGAGAACTGATCGCGCGCCGCAAGGCGTCGACGCAGCGACAGACGACGGGGCCGCAGGCCGAACGGCTTGCGGCCCCATTGAAACGAAATGAGGTTAGCCAAGATGATGAAGAAGAGCCTGCTGCTTCTGCTGTGTGCGCTGATGCTGATCTCGGCTTTGGCGTGCGGGAAGAAGCCCGATCAGTCGACGCCGGACAGTTCGACGTCCGCCGAAAGCTCGGATATCCTGCCGTCGACCGAAACGGAGCCGAACGAAACGGAACCGACCGCGACTGAAGCAAGCGGAGAAACGAAAACGACGGTCAGCGGCGATAAAACGACGAAGACGAACGCGCCTGCAACCGTGACGACGAAGGTGGTCGTGAACGAGGAAGACAAGGGCACGTACCCGGACTTCGGCGGGGCGACGATCGTGCGCGCCTGCTATGAGAAGCGCCCGACGCTCAATGGCGACACGCAGAATGACGCGCGGGTCTATGCGCTGGAATGGGCGGAGAAAAAGTACAACTGCAAGCTGGTCTACAAGGTATATGACAGCTCCAAGATGGACGAGGCATTCACGGCGGCGGCACTGTCGAACAACTTCTTTGCCGATATCGCCGTGGGCAACTGCATCGGCTATGTCGGCTGGTGCCAGTCCGGGATGCTCGAGCCGGTGGACGAATACTACAAGGGCCGCAACGATCTTGACCGCTGGAACATGGAGATCGGCCGTTTCCAAGAAACGCACTACGGCGTGGACGTGTATTCCAGCAGCATCGTGTGGCCGGTGTACATGGTCTATAACGAAACGATGCGTAAGGAGCTCGGTCTGCAGGATCCCAAGGAACTGGCCAAGGCGGGCAACTGGGATTTCGAAACGTTCCGCGAGTATTGCAAAAAGGCGACGAACAAGTCCAAGGGCACTTACGGTGTCGCCTGCTTCGGCCTTGACAGTATCCTCAGCGAGGGCACGGACTTTGAGGCGCTGGTGAAGGGCACGAAGGACGGCAAGACGTGGTATTGGAACGGCTTCTCGCACAAAGAGTCCGGCTCCTACGACAAGGCGCTGAAGATCCTGACGACGATGCAGCAGCTGCGCAACGTGGACAAATCCGTCCTTGGCGACAGCACCGGCGGTCTGCAGCCTGTGCTCAACGCCGAGGAGGCGTTCTCGAAGGGTAAGGTGCTGTTCCTTGTGGCCGGTGACGCGCGCGCCCGGACAGTGCGCAAGGCGGGCATGAAGAACTTCTCCGTCGTGACGCTGCCGACCTTCAACAAGGGCGAAAAGCCGAAGAACAGCTGGG
>JAJXDX010000186.1:3267-4350 GCA_021640185.1 Oscillospiraceae bacterium
CAGCTGGGTCAGCTCGTTTGCGTTCAACGGGTTCCCGAAGCGCAGCGAGAAGATCCTGAAGAAGGCTTCCTCCAAGAACATCTCCACCAAGGATCTGGTGGCGTTCTGGATGGATGCGAACACGACGTGGAACAAGGCGCGCGGCAAGGCGTACTATGTCGAGGATTTCGACCTTGCCATTTCCGAAAAGGCCGCGGACTGCCTGTGCTCCGAGGCGGATGCCCGTTTCCTGTACGAGATGGGCAAGGGCATGACCTATAAGGTCACGTATGCCGCCACGATGGAGACCGGCAACGCCGTGATCGACGGGCTGTATATGCCCGTGCTGCTGGGGCAGAAGACCCCGGCCGCCGCGATCAAGCAGACGGATGCGAACATCCAAAGCTACGCGGACAAGACTTGGAACAAACGCTGACCCACCGATGAGCCGCGCCGCGGGGCACCGCCGAACGTGCGGTGCTCCGCGGACGGTGTGCGGAGGCGACCTACCGGATAAAGGAGTGCGGGGTTTGATGAAAAAACGAGTGAACGCTGCTTTGGCGGCACTGCTCATGCTGGCGACTTGCATCGGCTGCCCGGTGATCGCCGAAAAGGCGGACACCGACGCTCCGGGTGCGGTCGGCTCTGCCGAAACCGAAGATAACGCCGGCGACTATCGTGCGATCTCCTACGAGGAATATCTGGAAGAACACAGCGATGCGCAGCGGCTGGCCGGGCCGATCGACGTGCCGGTGAGCACGGCGGCGGGCAGCGGCGGCTGCACCGTCGCCGATGCCTACGGACCGAGGCCAGCGGCGAGGCCACACTGCGTTTTTCCGTGCCGGAGAGCGGTCTGTACGATCTGCGGATCACGTATTATCCGACGCCGGGCAAGGGCACGACGATCGAGCGCTCGCTTTTGCTCGACGGCGCGCTGCCCTTCGAGGAGGCGCGCAGCATCACGCTGCGGCGCATCTGGCGCGATGCCGGCGAAAAACGGTATGACAGCGAGGGCAACGAGTTCCGCCGTGCGCAGGAGGAGGCCCCCGACTGGATCGACTGGACGGTCGTCAACGAGGCAAGCTATCTTGACGCGCCGCTGGG
>JAJXDX010000186.1:4360-4964 GCA_021640185.1 Oscillospiraceae bacterium
CTTTTATCTGTCCGCCGGGGAACATACGCTGACCATCCGCTCGGTCAACGAGCCGATGGCGATCGCCGCCGTGACCTTCTGCCAGACCGAGAGCGCCCCTGCCTATGCCGACGCGCTGGCCGCATGGCGCAGCGCCGGATATACCGAGGCGAGCGCCTCGGCCGGGCGCATCCAAGGCGAGGACACGCTGCGCAAAAGCTCCGCGTCCATCTACGGGTCGGCCGACCGTTCGTCGCCGGCCGACGAGCCGTTCAGCCTGACCAAAACGGTGCTCAACACCATCGGCGGGACGAACTGGCAGTACACCGGCGACTGGATCGAATGGCGCGTCACCACCGACGCACCGGGGCTGTATCAGCTGGCGATCCGCGCAAAGCAGAATTTCCGCTCCGGCTCCATCTCCACGCGGTCGCTGCAGATCAACGGCAAGACCCCGTTCGCCGAGGCGGCGCAATTGGCGTTCCGGTACGAAAAAGGTTGGCAGATGTTCGTGCCGGCCGATGAGGACGGCACGCCGTATCTGTTCTATCTTCCGGCGGGGGAGAACACCGTGCGCCTGCAGGTCGTGACCGGGGATCTGTCCGCCGTGCTGCGCAGCATCAGC
>JAJXDX010000187.1 GCA_021640185.1 Oscillospiraceae bacterium
CCTTCCTTCGCAGACCGTGGGCCGTCCTCCGGACCGCAGACCTGCCGCCCGTCGGCGGCAGCCTGCTCCAACGCACATACCGCCCGATAGTACGACTGACTGATATCCCGCAGGCCGCGGCTGACGTTACCGACCCCACAGGTCATCGGGTGCCCCAGCTCATCGGCGCAGACCTGCGCCGCAGTAGCGGCATAGCGGCACATATCCGCCACCGTCAGCGCCTGCTCGTCGGAGAACAGGCACACCACCCGCTCCTGCATCAGCAAGGCATAGCACTCTCCGTGGTCCCGGAAAATGTTTTCCACCACGAAGCGCAGCAGCTCATATTCCTTTTCCAGCCGCTCGCGTCCCTCCTCCGGGCGCATACCGCCGCAGGCAAAGATCGCCACCGAAAAATAGACGTTTTCCACCGGCGTGCCCTGCCGGGAAAAGGCATGCTCGATCTCACGGGTATCCACCGGCGAACGGGCGGTCAGCAGCTCCGCCAGCATACGCCGTTTCATGGAAGCCAGGTGTCCCTCGTTCTGCTTTTTCAGCGAATGGGCATAGATGATCTCCCGGGAGACCATCCCCTCCAGCGAGTTGGCGTCCTCGATCAGCGAGCGATTGATCTCGCCCTCGTCTTTATGCCGCAGCAAGGAGGAGATCTGGCCCAGCGTTCTGGTCTGAAACAACAGCACCCCCAGCAAATACAACAGCAATAGCAGCCCCAGCGCTGTCCCGGCAGCGATCCAGCCGATACGGGCAGGGAGAGTGGCCCAAACACCGTCGTCACGGCGCACACACAGCGCCGTTTTATACGGCTGGCCATACTCGTTGCCGCCATATACCTCCACCCGCTCACCTGCAGGCGAACGGTAGAGAGACCTGTTGTAGCCCCGCTGCAGATCGCCATACGTCAGATCGTCCGGGCGGTAAAGATCCCCCACCCGCATGACCGTTTCATCCCGGTCGTTCAGAACGATCAGATTTTCGCCCGCCGTCAGCTGCGACAGCCCGATCACCGCCCGCAGCTCCTCCCGCCGCAGGCACGCCACCAGCAGGCCCAGCGATCCTCCGGTACGCGCCGATACGACCCGCTGCACGTACACGAAGCTCTCCAGATCCCGGTAAAAGGGGGAGGCTCCGGGCTTATCCAGCGGCAGCAGCACATACGCCTGAGGACTGTCCTGCAGCAGTGCGATGATCTCGGCATACGAAAGCGGCAGGCGGCTCAGCATCTCGGAGGTATTCACTGCAGCGTCGCTGCAGCCGGCAACGATCTGTTCTCCGTCCGCCGCATACAGGCTGACGGAGCGCAGGCAGACAACGGCACGGATCCGCTCCGCCAGTTGCTGCCGCAGCTGCTCCGGCTGCTGGCGCAGCTGCAAAAAAACCTGCTCGGAGTCCATCGCATAGATCCAGGCGGACACGTCCTGCACATCCCTCAGCGCCTTTTGCATGGAATCGCTGATGGCGCCGATCGCGTGCAGCCGCGTCTGACGCTTCTCCCGTCGGTAGATCTCCTGCACCGCGCCGGTCAACGATGCTAGCACCAGCCCCAGCAGGAAGATCGCCAGCAAAAACACGGCGATCAGCTGCGGCAGCTTCTGCCTTTCCAGATCGGCGCGTACCCGCCGACGCAGTGCGATCCGGTGTTTCGCTTCTGCCACGGTCCCTCTCCTCTCCCTCAGGCCTTCAAAAAACCGGGCATCGCTCGACCGCCCGTCCTTCCATCCCGCTGACCTTATTATATTATCCTACGATACCGGATCTTTCAATACCCTGAGTGAATTTTCTCTGCACCAAGAAATAAAAGATCAGCGGCGGCAAGATCACCAGCAGGCAACCCGCCTGCACCCGGATCTGGATCAGCTGCTGGTCGCTCAGCGACACGAACTGCCCGATGGACATCGACAGATGGGAAAGCGCCACGGTCAGCGTGGGGTGCTTATCCGCAAACATGGCGTTGAGGTAATAATCGTTATAGTACCACACCACCGAAAAAATGGTCGCCGTGAGAAAGATCGTCGAGGCATTCGGCACCATGATGCGGAAGTACGTCTTATATGCCCCGCAGCCGTCGATCATCGCCGCCTCCTCCAGCTCTTTGGGCATATTCCGGAAAAACTGCCGAAATATGTAGATGAACAGGCCGCTGCGCAGCCCCATGCCAAACACGGCAGGCAGCCAGAACGCCAAGGGCGTATTCAATATGCTGATGTACGTTTGGCTGCCCGTGACAGCGCGGTACAGGGCCATCACCCCCAGCGGGTCAAAATGCGAAAAGCTGGTGAACATCGGAATGATGGTGGTCTGTGCCGGAACGATGATGGTGAACAGCGCCAGCCCCATCAGCACCCCCCGCCCCTTAAAGCGATACCGGGCAAAGCCATACCCTACGAACGCCGTCACCGCCACCTGCAGCAGAGCGGCGATCAGACTGTAGCACACCGTGTTGCTCATGGCGTGCAGATAGTCCATCGAGATAAATGCCTGCCGGATATTGGTGGTCACAAAATGCTTAGGCAGCCACACCACACTTTGATCCAAGCTATCCGCATCGCTGCGGAAGGTCATACTGAGCATATACAGGATGGGATACAGGATCACATAGCTCAAGCCGATAAACAGGGCGATGCGGAACAGCGCCAGCGCCACCCGCTGCACCCGGCGTATCATCTGCCGCCGGTCTCTTTTGAAGGCGGCCGCCGTTCTTTGCAGTAACACTATCGGTCCTTTCACGGAGCACGCCTCCTTAATCATTCATATAAAAGACCTTTTTCGACACCAGACCGACCACCAACAGCAGCACCAGACAGATCACCAAAAAGTAGATCCACGTCATAGCCGCCGAAAAGGAATAGTGCAGAGCCCCCGCCTCGCTGGTGATATACTGGATCACGCCGTTGGAATAGCTGGTGAAATTGTCGATCACGGTAAATACGATATTCACCAGGATCATCGGACTGATCATCGGCACGGTGATCTTCCAAAAGTATTCCCACGCCGTTGCCCCCTCCACATTGGCAGCCTCCTTTAACGAGTCGGGGATCGATTGGAGCGCCGCCAGAAACAGAATGATCTGCACGCCGGATCGCCAGGTCATACTGAAAATGCTGTCGATGATGGTCGTCAGAAAAGCGATCAGCTTTTCCGGCAGCCCCGCCTGCACCAGCACATCCGCGACCGATACGCTGCTCACCATAAAGACCGAGCCGGTATCTCCGGCGCTGCCGGAAAGCCCCTTGTCGTTGATGATGGACAGCAGCACACTGGAGGAGAGCATCAGCGGCAGAAAGAAAATACTGCGCATCAGCCCCCGCCCCTTAAATTCGGCGTTCAGCATCACGGCGATAAACAGAGAAAACACCAGGATGATCGGCACCTGCACGCACAGATCCTTCAGCGCCGCCGCCAAATACGGCAGGAATTTTTCATCGGCGAACAGGGCGTTTTTATAGTACAGCAGCCCGGCCAGAGCGGTCTTGACGCCGCCGCGCACGATGGTGACGTGGGACAATGAATAAACCAGAGAGGTGACGATAGGCACCGCAAAAAACACCAGCAGCCCGATCAGCCACGGCAGGATAAAAGTATACCCTGTCAGGCTGCGTTTACTCTCCAGATCCAAACTGCGTTTCATTTTTCCCGCCCCCTCACCGGATGATCTGATAGTCCATAGCCGCCACCGTGCCCGCCGCATCGGTATAAGCCGTCTTCCGATAATTGACCCGCACCCGCGCGCCGTTGGCAAAAACCGTTTCATATACTCCGTCGGCAAGACGGCTGTGCGCCACCATCGCCGTTGCGCCGGTGGCCTGCTGTACGGTGCGCAGCGTAGCATATTGCTCCGCCGCCGTTTCCAGCCATTCACGGTAATCCGAGGAATAGACGGGCGCCAGATACGTGTTTGCGGTCTCGTCGCTGTTCTGCGCCGTGAATGCGTAAGACAGACTGGCACCCGTTTCGATCGCCCGCAGCAGAACGCTCTGCACGTCCGCGGAAAGGTTCGTTGCCTCTACAGAATAGCTTTTCAGCCCGCTGAACACCAGCGCATAAAACGGCACCGATCCGTCCTCGATGTCATGACCGCTGCCCTGCGAGGGAGCCTGCAGGATCCAATCGGACACCGCCGCCGTATATCCGTTCGCATTCTGGGTCAGCAGCCCTCCGGCCTGCCGGCGGGCATAACGGCAGGCATCCAACACCATCGCCTTTGCCTGCTGGCGGTCGATGCTCACCCGGTGATGATCCGAATACAGCGCCCAACCGGTCTTTTTCAAGCCGACGGCGGACAGCCCCGTCGTATCGTAGCCGGCGAAAAACCGCTGCAGCACCCCGGTATACTGCTGCGGGGACACCAGATAATACGGTGTCAGCGTTTTATCCCGCAGCCGGTTGGACAGATCGTAGGCATACTGCAGGCCGGGGGTGCCGTTGAGCAGTGCTGCCGCCGTACGGCTTTTGCTGTAGCCGTTGCCGGAGGTATACAGATCCGTTACCCCCACATTCGGCACAAAGGTCACGCCCAATGCCGCCGCCCGCCGGGTGAGTGCCGCAAAAGCCTTGCGTCCGCCCAGTCGGCTCTCGTATTTGCCCTTTGTCGGCAGCGGCCCGGTCAAGCCTCCCTGCGTCCAGCCGTCATAGGAAAACACCACATCGTCGATGCCGGCATCGATCAAAGCCGCCATCATTTCGCCCGCCTGCTCGTAGGTGGTCAGCGGCACCGTCACGGTCGCCGGCACGCACAGCACCGTTCCCTGCTTTTGCAGCGCGCCGTAGCAATCCACATACAGCGGGCGGCGGGTGGCGGTATCCGATGCCTGCAGCCCCTGCTCGTCGGTCAGGTAGGTGCGGTAGCGAGCCGCCCTTCGGCAACATTCGATCTGTCTAGTCAGCGGCCCCGGGCTCAGTGTGTAGCTCTCGATAGTGTTTTGCGTGTTCGCGATCATATTT
>JAJXDX010000188.1 GCA_021640185.1 Oscillospiraceae bacterium
TAGTTAAAGCCGATGCCCTCGGCCTCGGCAAACGGCACCTCGCCGTCGATATACAGCCGCCGGCTGCTGATCTGGCCGGGCGTCGTGTCCTGCTTGCCGCGGATCGCCAGCCGGTACAGTCCGTCCGCCGGAACGTCGAACTCCCATTCGATCCACTGCAGCGGTTCGCTCCAGTTCGCGCCGCCGATGGCGTTGAACACCGTTTTGCCCAGCGCCACGGGCGAGCTTTGCCCGCTCGAGCGGTCGCACACGGCATACAGGCTCTTGTCGGAGCGGCGCACGGCGTCCTCGCCCTCGATGCGGATCGTTCCGGCCGCCGGCGCGTAGGTATAGCCGCCGGACACCTCGCGGTAGCTCGGCCGCTCGCTGCGGCCGAAAAACCGGATACCGTACACGACCATCGGCTCGCTGATGCCCTGCAGGGCCACGGTGTTCTCGCCCGCGTCCAGCCACACGCTCACCGGTTCGCCCGCCGTGTAGTCGCTGCCGGTCAGCGTGCGCTTCTGCACGCTGTCGACCTCCACCTGCTCCGGCCGCAGCTCGTTGCCCGCGGCGTCGGTCCGGATCTCGCCGTCCGCGTCGCGCCACGTGCGCGGCAGCGATATGCTCGACAGCTCCTCGAAGGGGATCTCTCCGTTGATATAAAGCGCCCGCCGGATGTCGGCACCCTTGCCGGGCAGCGGGCGATACGTGATCTCGATGTCATACAGGCCGCTCTCCGCGACCGTGAAACGCCACTCGACGAGGCCGTCGCCCCCGGTCGCCAGGCCGGACTTCCCGTCCGACGTGACGACCGAGAGCGCACTGTCCTCGGCGCGGGCGTACTGCACCGCGTCCACGCAGATCTCGGTCTGCGGACGCGTGCCTTCGCCGTGCTCGGCGGCATATTCCGGATAGCCGGGCCTCACGCTCTGCCCGGCGGCAAGCGCCGCGCCGCTGCACACAGGCAGCAGCAGCAGCGCCGTCAGGCAGGCGATCCATCTTTTCGTCACGGTGCTCATGCGGCTATCCATCCTTTCGGTGTCTTCGCTGCCGGTCATCGGACGAAGGATCTTACCCCTTCGTCACGGTGCCGCGGTAGGCGGTCGTCGCCTTTTCCTGCAAGGCGGACTTGTAAGAGCTGACGGCGCTCTTGACCGATTTCGTCTGGTTCAGGATCGAGGGCCACAGCTCGTTCTGCAGGATCTCGCCCAAACCGAAGTTGTTCTGATAGGTGTATACCGGGTTCTTCGCCTGATAGGTCAGCAGCTTTTTCGCATTCGCGTCAAGGCTGCCGCTCAGGGCCTTGTACAGTTCCTCGGTCTTGTCATAGATGTCGCGGCGCACCGCACGGCTGGTGTCCCAATAGGCGCACATATCCTGCACGGCAGCCACCAGCTGCTTCGGCTCGGACACGTGCCGCGGGATCACATACATCGGCGATACGGTGGTGCATGAGGTCGTGAAGCCCTTCGCGCTCGGTCCCATCGGGAAATAGATCCAGCCGATGTCGGCCGACGGGATGCCGTACTTCTCCAGCACCGCGCCGTAGCGCACATGGTACGGGAACATCGCCACCTTGCCGGTCAGCATCGCGTTGAAGGGGCTGTTCGTGATCGCGCCCAGCTCCGCGCCGTCCGGCACGGTATTGTCGGTGAACAGATCGGACACGAACTGCAGCGCCTCCAGCGACGCGGCGGAATCCAGCGTGATCTTCGGCTCGCCGTTCGCGTTGGTCGTCAGCAGCGAAGCGCCGTTCGCGCTGACGAAGGACAGCCACGGATCCTCCGCCGTGAAGGCCCACACGTCCGGCTTGCCGTCGCCGTTGGTGTCGCGCGTCAGCTTACGGCACACGGCGCGGAACGTGTCGAACGTCCACTTGTTCTTGCTCTTGTCCTCATTGACATAGGTCCACAGATCCGGCACGTTCGCCGCGCGCAGCAGCGCCCGGTTGTACCAGATGCCCACGCCCGTTTCGTTCGGCGAATACGGGATAGCGTACCACTTGCCCTTGAACGTCGCCATGGCCTTGAAATTGGCGTCCTGCCACGTCGGGTCGTTCTTGAAGTCGTAAACGGAATCGACCTCCAGGATCGCACCGCTGACCGCCGCGTTCGGATACACGTCATAACCGCGCAGCTGCACCACGTCGTAACTGGCCTTCTGCGATGCGTGGTCGGTGATCAGCGTTTCGTAAGTGCCGAAATAGTCGGTCTTTTGGATGAACTTGAACGTGCAGTTGTACTTTTTCTGCGTCAGCTTCACGCTCTCCGAAAAGATCGAGCCGTCGGACAGATTCGGTGCGGCATCCTCACTGACGACACGGATGACACGCCCGCCAAGATCGTACACCGGCTCGGTGAATTTCTTCGTGCCGCTGCTCTGGCCGCTGCTCTGGCTGCTGCCGGAGGTCGCCTTCGTGCCCCCCTGCGAGGAGGACGTCCGGCTGCTGTTCTCCGTGCCGCTCGCCGCATCGGTGCCGGAGGTCGGCTCGTCCGATGTGTCCGCGCTGCTGTCGGGCAGCGAGCCGTCGCTCGTCGTCGAGGAAGGGGTATCGGGCTGCGGATCGCTCGTGCCGGGGTTCACCTTCACCCCGCATCCCGCCGCCGCTGCGCATAGGACGGCCGCCAGCAAAGCGGCCGAAATGCGGCGGGTCATCGTTGTTAGCTTCATGCCGATCGGCTCCTTTCAGGATCGGTCATGGGCAGGGGAAGGCGAAATGCCCTCCCCTGCCCGTTCTCACGGTCGTATCCAGCCTTAGCGGATCGTTTTATCCGGTTCAGGCGTTCTTTTTGCGCCGCATGAGCACCGCGGCGGCCGCAGCGGCCGCACACACGGCGGCGGCGGGCAGCACGGCGGTCGTCACGCCGGTCTTGGGCGTGTCGTCCGTCTTGCCGTCGTCCGTCTTGCCGTCGTCCTTCTTGCCGTCGTCGGCAGGCTTCGTCCCCGGCGTGACTTCCAACACACCTTCGGCCACGGCCGTCGGGTCAAGGCCCAGCGTGTCCATCCCGATCGTCACGATCAGGCCCTTGGCATCGACGTTGACGTCGACGTTCGTGCCGGTGGCCTTCGTTTCGGTCTTGACGGCCGTGAACGTGTACGTGATGTACCCGTAGTCCGTGCCGTCCGCGCCCACGACCGTCAGCTCGGCCCAGCCGTCCTTCACGCCGTCAAAGCGGAACTGGCCGTCCTTGTCGGTGACGAAGGTCTTGGCATCGGCGGTAGAATTGTTCTTCATCGTCACGGTCGCGTTCGCCAGCGCCTTGCCCTGTGCATCGAGCACCTTGCCGGACAGCACGAAGGTCGTGTGCAGCTCCTCCTCGACGGGCGGCTTCGGCTCTTCCTTCGGCTTGCCGTCGACGTAGTCCGGTGCCTTGTCGCCGTCGTAGGTGATCAGCGCATAGTCATCGATGTACGCCTTGTCGCTGCCGGGCGTGCCCTCGACGATGGTGTACAGCTCGATGTTCCCCACGTTCGTCAGGTCGATCGCGGAATCGAAGTTCGCGGCATCCAGCGGGATGCGGACATAGCCCTCGAATCCGGCCTCGATGTTGATCGACGGCACATAATAGATCCCGGTATCGGGGTCGCAGCCGGGCTGATTTTTGCGGTTCGTGATCTGATGGAAGCAGTTCTGCTGCATCGTCGTTTCGGTCCACTTGCCGGTCTTCATGTCATACAGCATCACGCCCTTGGCCGGATAGTCCAGCAGGTGCCCGGCGAACTTGACATAGAACAGCTGCAGCGGGTTCGTGCAGCGGCTGTCGTTCTTCAGATAGAACTGGATGTACTTCGCACCGGTCCACACGTTCTTGTCGCCCGTTTTCAGCACGAAGCTCTTGAAGCCCATCGCGCTGCCGTCGGTGTAGCTCATCCGCAGCGCCTTGTCGCCGTTGTTCGCGCCCTCGGCCACGATCTCACCGCTGCAGTTATCGAAGACCAGCGTGTCGCTGTCCTCAAAGCCGGTCAGGAAATACGCCTTCTCACCGGGGTTGAGCTGGATCTTGTCCGTTTCGGCGAACGTCGGGCCCTGCGGCTCCACCTTCGGGACGAAGCCGGTGTCCGTCACGGCGAACTTCTTCAGCGTTACGGTCTTGTTCTCGCCTGCACCGGCCGCCCGCACATAGCAGTCGACAAAGTCGACGATGCTCAAAACATAGGCATCGTTCTCGGCGCTGCCGTTAGGCATCACGCCGTCCATGCCGGACAGTACGCTGCTGTCCAGCGGGATGCGCACGACACTGTTGCCCGCCGGGACGGTCAGGCAATTCACCGGGCCGGCATAGGCCACATTGATGTTTTTGACGGTGCTCTCCGTCCACGTGGTCGCGCCGTCAGCCAGCACCTCGAACTTGCCGTTCAGCCGCGGCTGCAGCTTGTAGTTGGCCGCCTGACTCGACTGCAGCGTAAACAAGAACAGATCGGCCTCCACGCCGGTCGGGTTCTCGACGGTAAAGAGCAGATACTTCTTGCCGGAAAGATTCAGCGAAGGGCGTGCGTTGGCACTGCCGTAGCTGCCCTTGACGCTCGCGCTGTTGACCGACAGGCTACCTTCCCACACGACCTTGGCGCTGTCGTACACGCCCTCGGCCGCACCGGCCGTCAGCGTCAGCGCGCCGGCGGCGCTGGCCGCGAGCGTCGCCGCAGCCGCCAGAACGGACAGCAGTTTTTTGCGGATATTCATCTCAGGTGATGCTCCTCTCTTCTTTTTGGAATGAGAATACGCTTTGCCGGAGCGGCGTTCGCTCCGTCCCAAAACGGTACGGTCGCCGCGCCGCGTCCGGATCGCACGCGCAGCTGCCTGACCTTTTTGACATCCTGAGTATAGCACACCCCGATTGACTTTTCAATACGTATGCACAAATTTCCAGCAAAAACCGCTGCAATTGTTTCAGTATCACCAGTTTCGTGATGATTTTTTGGGCATTATCCCATTTGTCGATCGAGATTTGAT
>JAJXDX010000189.1 GCA_021640185.1 Oscillospiraceae bacterium
CGCGGATGTTCGACACCGTTTTTTCGATCAGACGCTCCTCGCACGCCAACGCGACCACGAAGGTGCCGTCCTCGATGAGCGAGATCGTGCCGTGCTTCAGCTCGCCCGCGGCATATGCCTCGGAATGGATATAGCTGATCTCCTTGAGTTTGAGCGATGCCTCCAGCGCGACGGCGTAGTCCGCGCCGCGCCCGAGGAAGAACGCGTGCTCCAGCGTCCGGCACTGCGCGGCGATCCGGCGCAGCCGGTCGCCGTCCCGCAGCGCTTCCTCCGCCAGCCGCGGCAGCGTGCGCAGCTCGCCGGTCAGGCGGCGCTCCTCGGCGGCGTCGATCCGCCCGAGGCGCACCGCCATGTGGATGCCGATCAGGTACAGCATCGCCACCTGCGTGGTGTAGCCCTTCGTCGTCGCCACGGCGATCTCCGGCCCGGCCCACGTGTACAGCACATCGTCGCTCTCCTCCGCGATGGTGCTGGATACGACGTTGACGATCGACAGCACGCGCGCGCCGCGCGCCTTCGCCTCGCGCAGTGCAGCAAGGGTGTCGGCCGTTTCGCCGGATTGGCTGATCACGATCGCCAGCGTGCGCCGATCCACGATCGGATCGCGATAGCGGAACTCGGACGCGAGGTCGGCCTCCACCGGTATCCGCAACATCCGCTCCAAAAACACCTTGCCCACCATCCCGGCATGCCATGCCGAGCCGCACGCCAAGATCACGATGCGGTCGATGTCGGCCAGCTGCTCGTCGGAAAAATGCACACCGTCGAGCATGACCGAGCCGTCCGCCCGCAGCCGGGGTGAGATCGTGTTGGCCAGCGCCTGCGGCTGCTCCATGATCTCCTTGAGCATGAAGTGCGCATAGCCGCCCTTTTCCGCCGCCGTCACGTCCAGATCCACCTGCACCGGCGTACGCTCCACCGCCGCGCCGGATGCATCGAACACCGTAAAGCCCGTGCGCGTCAGCCGCGCCGTTTCGTGATCCGACAGCCGCACGATGCGGCGGGTGTGCCGCAGGATCGCCGGGATGTCCGAGGCGATGAAGCACCCGTCCTCCGCCACGCCGATGATCAGCGGGCTGGCGTTGCGCACGGCGAACATCTCGTCCGGGCAGTCGGCGCACAGGATCCCCAGCGCATAGGAGCCGGACAGCTCCGCCACCGTTTCGCGCACCGCGCGGCCGAAGTCGCCGTCATAATGCCGCTCCAGCAGCTGGGCGATCACCTCGGTATCCGTTTCGGAGGTGAACGTGACGCCCTCGCCGATCAGCCGCTCGCGCAGAACGGCGTAGTTCTCGATGATGCCGTTGTGCACCACGGCGAACCGGCCGTGCTGACTGACCTGCGGGTGCGCGTTCTCGTCGCTCGGGCGGCCGTGGGTCGCCCAGCGCGTGTGGCCGATGCCCACGGTCTGCGCGTATCCCTCGCCGTCGTGCATCATCTCCGCCAGCCGCGACAGGCGGCCGACGGCCTTTTCCACGTGCAGGCCGCACACCGCATCCAACAGCGCCACGCCCGCCGAGTCATAGCCGCGGTATTCCAGCTTGCTCAAACCCTCCAGCAGCAGCGGTGCCGCCGGTTTTTTGCCGATATAGCCTACGATCCCACACATAAAAAAGCTCCTTTGTTCACGGTACTCATTCGGTCAGCCGCGCGACGAAAAGCCGCGCTCGCGCAGTTTTTGCTCCACGGCGGCGGTCAGGCTCTCGCAGCGGCGGCGGTCGTCACATTCCACCATCACACGCACGGCCGGTTCCGTGCCGCTCTCGCGCAGCAGGATGCGCCCGCCGTCGCCCAGCGCTTCGCGGATCTCGCCCACCAAGGCCAGCACCTGCGGATCGCGCACGGCGGCGGCCTTGTCGTTCACCGGCACGGTCAGCACCGCCTGCGGCAGCATCGGCACGGGCTGCGCCAGCTGCGACAGGCTGTGTCGGCTCTCCACCACTTCCTCGGTCAGCATGATCGCCGTCAGGATGCCGTCGCCGGTGGACGCATATTTGCGCAAGATCGTGTGCCCGGTCGGCTCGCCGCCGATGCTCAGGTCATGCTCCAGCATCGCCTCCAGCACATAGCGGTCGCCCACCGTCGTGCGGATCAGCCGGATCCCGGCGCGCTCCAGCGCCTGCGTCAGCCCGAGGTTCGCCATCACCGTGGTCACGACGCCCCCATTTTTCAGCTGCCCCTGCCGCTGCAGCCGCGCGGCGAGGATATACAGGATCTGGTCGCCGTTCACGACGCTGCCGTTTTCGTCGACGGCGATGCAGCGGTCGGCATCACCGTCGAAGGCGAAGCCCAGATCGCAGTGCTGCTCCCGCACCAGCGTGCGCAGATCGCCCGGCTGGGTGGAACCGCAGGCCGCGTTGATGTTCAGCCCGTCCGGCGACGCGCCGCGCACGACGGTCGTCGCGCCCAGCGCATCGAACACCGCCTTTGCGATCATCCATGACGAGCCGTTGGCGCAGTCGAGCGCGATCTTCAGCCCGCGGTAGGAGTTCGCCGCCGTCGCGATCAGAAAGCTGACATACCGGTTGCGCCCCGCCACATAGTCCACGATCCGCCCGATCTCCTCGCGGCGGGCGAGCGGCAGCTCGCCGTCGCAGCCAAGGCTCTCGGTGTCGCCGTCAAGATAGCGCTCCACCAGCGACAGCGTCCGGTCGTCCATTTTCCTCCCCTGACGGTCGACCAGCTTGATGCCGTTGTCCTGATACGGATTGTGCGAGGCGGAGATCATCACCCCGCAGTCGAACGCATCCTGTCTGGCCACATACGCGACGCTGGGCGTCGTGGTCACGTGCAGCAGGTAAGCATCCGCGCCGGAGGCGGTCAGCCCCGCCACCAGCGCATATTCCAGCATATAGCCGGAGCGCCGCGTATCCTTTCCCACCACGACGCGCGTGCGGTGCCCGTTCTCACGGCAGCCGGAGATCGGGCGGCTGAAATACCATCCGAGGAAACGCCCGATGCGGTAGGCATGATCTGCCGTCAGCACGACGTTCGCCTCGCCGCGGAAGCCGTCCGTGCCGAAATATTTGCGGTCGAACACCTCGCCCTGCTCCGGCTGGAACAACGGCTCCGTGTCCGCGGGCGACAGCAGGATCTCCTCGCGCAGCAGATCGTCCGTCGTCACATGGAACAGCGTCGCCAGCTGCACCACTTTCGTGATCTCCGGCAGCGACTGATCCGATTCCCATTTGGACACCGATTGCCGCGAAACTTCCAATTTTCCCGCCAGCTGCTCCTGCGAAAGCTGCGCCCCCACGCGCAAAAAAGCGATCTTTTGTCCGATCGTCATCCAAAGCACCTCCGTTCGTTTCGGGCGGCATCCGTCCGATGCCCTTGCCCGCCATGCTATCATTTTATGCGCCGCCTTGCCGTATGTCAAGCGATCTGACCGTACATCTTTTTCGCAACCGGCGGTTGCCTGCCTGTACACATCGGCAAAAACGGTCGCAACCGTGCAGCATGACACGCCGCCCGGCCGCCGTCCGTGCCCCGTCGACACGCCCAGATCCGCCGCGATGCACCGCGCGAATATCGGCAGCCGGACCCGTTGCGCGCGGCCGAAAAACGTGCTATACTGGTACACGTTCGGTCTGTCTGCCCATATACACAGGCCGATCTGATCTAATGAAAAGAAGGAACCTCGATGCTTGCTCCAAAAGCCAAACAGATCCGCCCCGCCATCCGTGCGTTCGTTCACAAAAACGCCGTCATGCTCATCGCCTTCTGTGCCGCAGCGATCACCTGCATTTTCGTGCCGATCGACAGAGCATATCTCGATTATTTCGATATCAAAACCCTCGTCTGTCTGTTTTGCGTGCTCGCCGTCGTCTGTGCATTACGGGACATCGATTTTTTTACCATGCTTGCACGCAAGATCGTTCACTCGTTCCGAAACGCCCGGCTTTGTGTGTTGGCATTAGTATACATCACCTTTATCGGATCCATGCTCATCGCCAATGACATGGCGCTATTGACTTTTTTACCGCTTGGCTACTTCGTGCTGCACACCGCGAACAAACAGCATCTGATGTCGTTCACCTTCATCATGCAGAACATTGCAGCCAACCTCGGCGGGATGCTCACGCCATTCGGCAACCCGCAGAACCTGTATCTGTACACGAGATTCGGCATCGGCAATGCCGAATTTCTGCGGATCATGGCGCCGCCGTTTCTGCTGTCGGTCACACTGATCACCCTGTGCTGTATCTTTTTCGTCAAGCCGGAACCGTTGACCGTACCGGACCGGCACGAACGTCCGCCCGTCGGGCGGGTCGTGCTGTATCTGTCCCTGTTCGCCCTGGCGATCGCGATCGTGTTCCGCGGTGTACCGTACCTTGTCGGGCTGATCGTCATCCCCGGCGTTTTGCTGTTCGCCGACCGGCACGCGCTGCGCTCGGTCGATCACGGCTTGCTGCTGACCTTCGTTTTCTTTTTCGTTTTTGCCGGGAACATGGGCCGGATCGATGCGGTACGCCAGATCATGTCTGCCCTGCTGAGCAAAAATACGCTGCTGTTTTCGGTCCTATCCTGTCAATTCATCAGCAACGTCCCGTCGGCTATCCTGCTGTCACAGTTCACCGGCAACTATGCCGATCTGCTCGTCGGTGTCAACATCGGCGGTGTCGGGACACTGATCGCGTCGCTGGCCAGTCTGATCACTTTTCGCGAATATATCAGCCACGCACCGAACGGAGCGCTGCGGTACATCGGCGAGTTTTCGACATTCAACTTCGGGTTTTTAGTGATCCTTTCCGGCTTCATGCTGCTGATCGGATGACCGTTCCCATAAAAGGAGGATCTCATGCTGCGCAAATACATCGGAACACGGCAGTTCTATCGGACGGTCATGGCCCTGACGCTGCCGATCATGATCCAAAACGGGATCACGAACTTCGTCAGTATGCTCGATAACATCATGGTCGGCCGGAT
>JAJXDX010000190.1:0-1071 GCA_021640185.1 Oscillospiraceae bacterium
CTATAATAGAGGGCAGTTTTGATCAGTGATGAGCGGAAAATGAAATGTATGGATGATAAGGGAGCAATGCACTATGGATGCGATCAGACCGGAGCCGACCGTATATCTGAAGCCGTTGCTTACGGAGCTGTTCGGCAAATGGAAAACGCTGCTCGTTTTCGCTGTGCTCGGCGCATTGCTGTTCGGCGGATACAAAGCGGTACCGCGCGTCCGGTCGGAGCCGGACGCGCAGACCGTCAGCACCACCAATAAGCAGCTCGAAGCGAACGACGGCTCGATCGAAGACCTCCGTCAGCAGATCAGCCAGATCGAATACGACCTCAAGGCGAACGCCACGCTCATCCAAAACAAGCAGAACGATCTCGATGCGCTCAAGGATCAGATCGCACGAACGAACGAATATTTGGACGTTTGCCGTCAGTCGCTCGTCCGCGTGCAGGCGCAGCTGGCCTCCGCCTCGGGGCAGAACGCCATCGCCCTGCAGGAGCAGTTCACCACCCTGACCGACAGCATCCTCGACGCGCAGAACACCGTCGCGTCGCTCAACAGCTCCGTCGCCTCGACGGAGGCCGAGATCCGCGATCTCCGGTTCCGCAACGAGAGCACGCTCCCCGCCAACCGCAAAAAAGCGGAACGCGAGATCAGCCGACTGGAAAAGGATAACGAAGACCTGCAAGAGCTCATCGCCCCGTCCGTCGAGCGAGCCAGCCGCAAGCGGATCGCGCTTTACGCCGCCGCCGGCCTGATCTTCGGCGTCCTTGTGCGCGCCGCATGGCTCGTTGCCCGCGTGCTGCTGCTCCACCGCCTGCAGGATGCGGAGCAGATCACCGCGGTGTACGGTATGCCGCTGCTCGGCAGCCTCCACAGCAGCAAACACAGCCAGCCGGACGAAGCAGTCGTACTGCACAGCGCGGCGGCCAAGCTGACCATGCAGCTCGGCGAGGAACAGGAGCTGCTGATCGCCGGCACGCTGCCCACCGCACAGATCGAGGCGGTGGCAGAAAGCCTGCGCCCCTACCTTGCCGACCGTGCGCTGCGCGTCATCGGCGATCCGGCGCTGTCCGCCGATGC
>JAJXDX010000190.1:1081-4925 GCA_021640185.1 Oscillospiraceae bacterium
TCCTCAAACTGTGCGAGCCGAAGCTCGTCGGCCTGATCGAACTGTAAAATGCATAAAACCGAACGGCGGATGCTCGCAAGCGAGCATCCGCCGTTCTTTTTTGTTCGTTATCCGTTTTGCCGCTCCGCTCGGCAAGCCTCTCGGAACGCGGTCGGCGTCATCCCCGTTTCGCGCCGAAACAGCATGGCGAACTGCGACGATCCGGAAAACCCGCACCGATAGGCGATCTCGGTGCAGGAGAGCGACCCCTCCGCCAGCAGCCGCCGCGCCGTTTCGATCCGGCACCGCAGCAGATATTTTTGCGGCGACAGACCGAACCGCGCCCGAAACCGGTGACGAAAATAGTCATAGCTCAGATGCAGCTGCTCCGCCAGCTGCGGGAACGCGATCTTTTCGTGTCCGTTCTCCCGCAGCCGCGCGGCGATGTATTCCAGATCCTTCAGCTCCCGCCCATCGCTGTCCGCACGCGCCAGCGTGATCAACAGCTCCAGCAGCCGCGCGCGCAACATATCGACATATCCGGCGCGCTGCTCGATGCTCTCGGTCAGGATCGCACGTGCGATCGATGTCACCGCCCCGTCCCGGTCGTCCGCCGTCAGGCGGGCGACGGGACGGTCGGTCAAAAAGCCGATACACAGCACGCTCCCGTCCGCCCGGTGCCGCTCGTCATGCGGTACCTCGGCCGGGATCAGCGCAAAGCTGCCGGCGCGCGCCCGGTACGGCACGCCGCCGATGCTGCCGTCCGCATTGCCGGATAGATAGCAGACCAATTCGTGATGATCGTGGCTGTGGGGCTGGATCACCTCTCCGTTCTTTCTGTCCGCCGTCCACGCGGTGATCAGGCGTTCCGCCATGCGCATATCCTCCTCTCGCTTTGCCAAAAAAGCCGATCCGTGATAATGATAGCGCCGATGCGTGATAGCATACACGTCCCGTTTTCCGGTATGCTCTGTTCGAGGTGATCAAAATGACCAACGAACAGCTGCTCTCCGCACTGCAGCCGCCCGCCCACGTCGTCGACGTCGTGCTGGATACAGACACGTATAACGAGATCGACGATCAGTTCGCCCTGTCTTATCTGCTCCGTTCGCCGGAACGGGCGCGGGTGCGCGGCATCTTCGCCGCCCCGTTCTTCAACGAGAACTCCGTTTCCCCGGAGGACGGCATGGAAAAAAGCCATCGCGAGATCTTAAAACTGCTCGCGCTCGCCGGGCGCGAGGAGCTCGTCCCTCTCGTGTGCCGCGGTTCACGGCGGTATCTGCCGAACGAAGACACGCCCGTGCCGTCCGAAGCCGCCGACCGGCTGCTAGAGCTTTCCCGCAGCCACACGGCCGACCGGCCGCTGTATGTCGTGGCGATCGGTGCGATCACGAACATCGCCTCCGCCCTGCTGACCGACCCCGGCCTAAAGGACCGGATCTGCCTTGTTTGGCTGGGCGGCCATGCGCACCGCTGGCCGCACACGGCGGAGTTCAACATGATGCAGGACGTCGCGGCGGCACGGGTCGTGTTCGGCTGCGGTGTGCCGCTGGTACAGATCCCGTGCTGCGGCGTGGCCGACCGGTTCTCGACCACACAATGGGAGCTGGAGCATTGGCTGCGCGGCAAAAACGCGCTTTGCGACTACCTGATCGACCACACGGTGGAGGCGGCGGAGCGCTACGCCGCCGGGCAGCCGTGGAGCCGTGTGATCTGGGACGTCACCGCCGTCGGCTGGCTGATCGGCGGCGACCGCTTCACGTGCAGCAGGCTGTGCCGCAGCCCGATCCCGGAATACGACCATCACTACGGCTTCGACGATCGCCGCCATCCGATTCGCTGCGTCACCGAGGTCTACCGTGACGCACTGATCCGCGACCTGTTCGAAAAATTAGGAGGACAGCCGTAATGAAGATCTTCAACTTAGGTTCGCTGAACATCGACCATGTCTACGCCGTGTCCCACTTCGTCCGCCCGGGCGAAACGCTGTCCGCCGACCGGCTGCAGATCTTTCCCGGCGGGAAAGGACTGAACCAGTCCGTCGCCTTGGCGCGCGCCGGCGCACGGCCGATCCATGGCGGCCTGACCGGCAGCGACGGTGCGTTTTTGCGCACCGTTTTGGCGGATGCGGGCGCGGATACCGCCTTCGTGCGCACCGTCGATGTCCCCACGGGACACGCCGTCATCCAAGTCGACGAAAGCGGGCAAAACTGCATCCTCCTGTTCGCGGGCGCGAACCACGCTTGGAGCGAAGCCTTCGTCCGCGAGGTCCTGCACGATGCGCAGCCGGGCGATATGCTCCTGCTGCAAAACGAGATCGATGCGCTGCCCGTCATCTTCGCCGTCGCTAAGGAGAAAGGCCTGTCGATCGCGTTCAACCCGTCCCCGTTCGATAAACGGCTGTCGGCGCTGCCGCTGGAGCTGGTCACATGGTGGCTGGTCAACGAGCCGGAGTGCGCCGCGCTGACCGGCGAACACGATCCGCAGCGCATGGCCGATGCGCTGATCGCCCGCTATCCGCACAGCCGTTTGGTGCTGACCTTGGGCGGGGACGGCTGCCTGTATCGGGACAGCGAAAAGGCCGTGCGCCAGCCCGCGTTCCCCGTCCGCGCGGTGGACACCACCGCCGCGGGCGATACGTTCACCGGCTTTTTCCTTGCGCAGATCGCCGCGGGGAAACCGGTGGAAGCGGCGCTGCGCACCGCAGCGGCCGCCGCGGCGATCGCGGTCAGCCGCCCCGGCGCCTCCTGCTCGATCCCCACGCTGGCGGAGGCGGAACACGCCGTGTTCTGACCGGCACCGAACAAAAAACACCGCGCCGATCCCGGACTGTTCCCCAACGAACGGTCCGGGATCGGCGTTTTTTATTCCGTATACCCGTCCAGCCCGCGGGAAAGGCGGGCAAGCCCGTCGCGCAGCACGCTGCGCGGGCAGGCCGTGTTCATGCGCAAAAAGCCGCGCCCGTTGCCGCCGTACTGTGCCCCGGCAGACAGATACAGCCCCGTGCGGCGGCGGATGTCCGCCGCCAGCCGGTCGGTGTCCTGCGTGTATGCCCGGCAGTCCAGCCACAGCAGATACGTCGCCGCGGACGGCACGACGTGCAGCCGCGGCAGATGCTCCGCCGCATAGCGGCGCACCTCGTTTTTGTTCTCCGCCAGATAAGCGCGCAGCTCGTCCAGCCATGCGCCGCCCTCGGTAAAGGCCGCAACGGCCGCATCCACGGCAAAGGCGTTCGGCTCGGCCACCTCGTCGGTGTTCAGCCCGCGCCACACCCGGTGGCGCAAAAACGGATCCGGCACGACCACCGCCGCGGTCTGGATCCCCGGGATCCCGAATGCCTTCGTCGGCGCAACGCAGGCGATCCCGATGCGGCGGCATTCCTCGGAGACAGAAAGGAACGGCACATACTCGTTCCCCGGATCGGTCAGATCGCAGTGGATCTCGTCCGATACGACCGTCACGTGATGCCGGGCGCACAGCGCGCCGATCTGCGCCAGCTCCTCTTCCGTCCACAGGCAGCCCGCCGGGTTGTGCGGGTCGCACAGCAGCATCAGCGTCGTCTGCGGATCGCTGAGCTTCTGCTCCAGATCCGCAAAGTCGATCCGATAACGCCCGCCCTCGTAGACGAGCGGGCTTTCGATCGGCACGCGCCCGTTGTTGAGGATGGAATTGAAGAAGATGTTGTACACCGGCGTTTGGATCAGCACCTTTTCCGCCGGCGTGGTCAGCTTGCGCACGATGGAGGAGATCGCCGGCACCACGCCGGTGCAAAAGATCAGCCACTCGCGCTGCATCGTGAAGGCGTGGCGATCGCGCCACCAGCCGATATAGGCATCAGACCACGCGCCCGACACGTCGGTGTAAC
>JAJXDX010000191.1 GCA_021640185.1 Oscillospiraceae bacterium
CGGTGATGGTGGGCGACCGCATGGATACCGACGTGATCTCCGGCATGGAGAGCGGGATGTCGACGATCTTGGTGCTGTCCGGCGTGTCCACGCGCGAGACGCTGAAAACGTATGCGTACCGGCCCACCGTCGTGCTGGACGGCGTGGGCGATATCCCGGCCATGGCGGCGGCGCAGAAATGATCTGCGGCGCGGCCGGAAAACAGAAGAGGGCAAAGAAAAGGCCGCCCGCCGTCGAAAGACGGCGGTCGGCCTTTCGTTTGTGGCGGGCGCGGTCATTGCCATTCGGCCAGCTGCTCGATAAACAGTTCTGCTTTGCCTTTGCTGCGCTCCGTCAGGGCGCGGTATTGCCGCAGCAGACGGATCTCGTCATCGGTCAGCGCTGTGACGGTATGTTGGTGTTTTGTGTTCGAGCGACCGGCGAGATAATCTAAACTGACTGAATAATAGTCTGCTAAGCGGATCGCGCGCGAGAACGGCAGTTCCCGTTCACCCTTTTCGTATTTTCCGTAATATTGTGCCGTCGTGCCGAGATACTCGGCGATCTCGGTCTGTGTTTTGTCGGCATCTTCCCGCAGATCGCGGATCCTGTGATATCGCGGCATATGCTCACCTCGGTCATTATCGTATCACAAATGATTAAGACTGCTTGACAAATCAGTCTAATAAAGCTATAATATAAAAAGAAGCAACCATTTTAGATTAGTCAAAAATGAAGAACAGCGGAAATCACCCAAACACTGGTCCCGGATCTTGGGGATCGGATCATGACGGAGGCGAAGGAACATATGGATACCGGCGAAACGAAAAAAGGGGTTTGTCCGTATTGCCTTGGCGAGATAGAGAACGGCTATTGCCCGAAATGCGGGCAGGTCATGCGGGTGGCTGCGCCGGCCGTGCAAAAAAGAAGTGTGCAGGCCGCGTCCATAAACAGTACGCCGCAGGCTGAAGAGTCGGCGGAATGGTCACAAAACAAGATCGCGACCCGTCTGCGCAATTGGTCGATAGGAATGATCGTTGTTGGGATCTTAGTTGCCTTCTTCTGGCTATTTGGCGATCTGATCGATCATGGCGTACGGGACGGAGTGGATTGGATCGCGATTTTGATCGAGCTTGGCAGCACGTTGGCTGCGGGGACACTGCTGCGCAGTTTTGCCGAAGTCATTCGTCTGCTGGACATCATCAGTCGAAAGTAAAAAAAGGATGGATGCCGCGCCTTCTGCTGTTTTCGGCAGGGGGCGCGGTGCTGTTTGCTCTGCTGTTTGTGAAGTTTTGCTGTGACAAATGCGGGTTTTTATGTTATCATGTGATCGAGAAGAAAGATCTTATGGCGGGGAGAGGATGCCGATGCTGTCCTATGGCGAGATCAAAAGTGCGGTCGGTGAGCGGTTGGCGCGGGCCGGGCTATCGGTGGAGGTGTTTCCGGTGGCACCGGGGCCGATCTGCACGGAAGGGTATTACTACGAGATCCACGGCCCGATCTATGTTTATGCGTATACCGAGCGCGGCGAGCATACCGTTATCTGCCGGACACGGGACGCGGATGAATTTTATTATTTGATATTAAAGGACATCGTCGTATACAAGGCCACACGGTATGAAGTCGAGAACCGGGTGCCGGGGCAGGACACGCGGCGGCTGTGGATGAAAAAGGCAGAAGAATGGATGGGGAGGATCGATCCCGCGTTCGGCGAAAAGCTGGGGAGAGAGTTTGCCGAGATCCTTGAGGAATATCCGTTCACGGACGGCTGAGGGCTTGCGAGCGGCCGGGACGAAAGAAGGCCGTCAGAAAGAATGCGGAGCCGCTTGAAATGCCGAACGGTGGGAACCGGGGCGGTCGCGCGGCGCGTTACGGTAAGCGGCCAGCCGGGCGAGCGAACGGAGCGGGAGAAGGCCGTCGGTCAACGCTGCTTTGACGGCCGAAAAGGTGTGCGGCGCTGCGGTGGAAGAGGTGCTTTTGCGGGAGGGAACGAAAATGAAAAGCAAGAGGTCGATAGCGAAGGCGGTCATCGCCTTTGGGACCGTGCTGGGCGCGGTGATCGCGGGCCTGCTTTTGGATAGCGCCGGCCGGACGGCCGACGTGACCATGGACGAAAGCCGGACGATATGCCTGTACGGAGAGGCGCACGGGTACAAAAGGTGCTACGATGCCGAGGCCGCGCAGTGGCGCAGGTTCTATAACGAAGGGTGCCGTGCGCTTTTTGTGGAGCTGCCGTATTACAGCGCCGCATTTTTGAACGTCTGGATGCAGGCGGACACCGACGAACTGCTGTATCAATGGTTTACGGAGATCGACGGCACGTTATCCGGCAACGAATACTATCGGGCGTTTTTCCGTGAGATAAAAAAGGACTGTCCGGAAACGGTGTTCTACGGCACCGATGTCGGTCATCAGTTCGACACGACGGGCATAAGGTATCTGCGATACTTGAAAGATAACGGGCTTGAACATAGCGAAAACTATGCGCTGGCCGAAGAATGTATCCGGCAGGGAGAGGCGTATCACGATGAGGATACCGAACAGAACGGCGTGTCGGCGCTGCGAGAGCGCTACATGGTGGCGAATTTTATCGACGCGTACACGCGGTGCGGCGGCGGGAAGATCATGGGCATCTACGGGAGCTATCACACCGATCCCGAAAATGCCGAGCGGATGGCGGGACAGCTGAAAGCACATTACGGGGACGTCATCGGCAGCGTCAACGTGAGCGACCTTGCTTTTTCGCAGATCGGCAAGCCGTATGACATCAGGTTTTGCGTCACAGGTGCCGTTTTTCTGCTGATGCTGTTTATCCCGAACATCCTTTGGGCGAAGAAGGGAAAGCCTGTGGGGTACGAGGAAAACGCCAACAAAGAAAACCGGATTCTGCTGACGCTTGAGCGCGCCGGTGAGGTGCTGATGAGCGCGTCGCTGGTGCTGTTCCCGGCGCTCGATCCGAAGGTGATGCTGCTGGGCGGTTTTTACTTTTCGTGGAAGATCGTCATCTGGATCGCGGCGTTCGTGCTGATGATCTTGTATGAATGCTATTGGATCCGCTATTTCAGAAGCCCGAAAACGATGGGCGATCTTTATGCGTCATTTGCGGGCTTTCCCGTAGCCGGGGCGACCCTTCCGGTCGCCGCGTGCCTGCTTTTGGGGATCTATGCGGGGAACGCGGTCGTGATCATGGCGTCCGTCATCCTTGGGATCGGGCATATCGGGATACACCTGATGCATAGGAGCGCCGATAAATAAGAGCGAGCGGAGAGCAAAGCGGGGCGCTTTGCTCTCCGCTTTTTTCCCTCTTGGCAAGGCGAAATGACAAGAGTATAATGCATTTTGACAATGATAGTTGTCATATGGATGGGTAGGGACGCCGGACGGAGGTGTTATATGATACTGCGAAACCGATCAAAAGAGCGCCGGGCCGCGCTGAACGTCGATCAACAGGAGATGGGGCGGTTATGCGGTGTGTCGCGGCAAACGATCAGCCTGATCGAGCGGGGCGATCATTCGCCGTCGGTCACTTTAGCGCTGACGATCGCGAAGGTGTGCGGCGTTGCGGTGGAGGATGTATTCTATCTGCAGGAGGGAACGGAAAATGAAAAATGACGAGATCCGGCGGGCAAACCGGAAGGCTCTGCCCAAATTTTTGCTTTTTGCGGTCGCCTGTGCGGCCGTCGGCGGCGTGATCGGCTATTGCTCCGGTTACGGCGCGGCAAAAGGCGGCGCGGAAAAATTGGCCGGCATGATGAAAGCGGCGGGAGCGTTTTTTGGCGCGCAGATCGCCCCGTGGCTGCTGCTTTTGCTGGCGGTGATCCTGCCGGCGGTGTGCATCCCGGTCTATCGGGGCGCAAAGAAACGCCTTCGCGCGTGGGACGGCGAGGACGAGGACGCCCCCGAGGCGATCGACCGAAGGCTGTCTGCCGTGCTCTGGATCGTGAACGTGACCTTTATCGTTTCGTATTTTTTGATCGCGGCATCCTATGCCGGCGGGGTCGCCATCTTTGACGACGGCGAGAGGACGGCTGTGTTTTTTATCGGGATCGCCGCGTTTTTCGCGATCATGATCGAGGCGATCCTGTTCCAGCAAAAATGCGTGGATGCCGCCAAGCGGCTATATCCCGAAAAAAAGGCGTCTGTCTATGACGTGAGGTTCTCAAAGAAGTGGATGGACGACTGTGACGAGGCCGAAAAAATACTGATCGGCAAGTGCGCGTTCAAAGCGCACGCCGCGACGAACAAGATCTGTGCGGTCTTGGCCGCCGTGTTTGCGGTGGGCGCGCTGATATTCGATACCGGCTTTTTGCCGTCGTTGGCGGTCAGCCTCGTTTGGGTAGTCGGTATCTCGGTTTATTACCGGGAGGCGATGCGCTATGCCAAGGCCGGGAACAAGATCTCCTGAGAACGGGAGGACGGGGAAATGAACGGGGTGACCCTTATTTTGCTGGCCTTGCTTTTGCTGGTGATCATCCCATGGATCACGCGGCGAAGGAGAATGGCAGCGATCAGGCAGTTTTTGAACAGAAAAAGACAGAACAAGGAGAATGACGAGATGAAAGAGCTGGCAAAACGGTTTATCGGAGAAGAATGCCTCATCTATACGATCACATCCAATGACGGCAGCCTGCAGGGCGTGATCAGAGAGATCGGGGACGGGGGCATGGTCATCGAGAAGAAGTCGGGCGAGACGGAGATCGTCAACTTAGACTTCGTCACCCGTATCCGGCAGTATCCGCGAAAGAAAAACGGGAAGAAAAAAGAGATCGTGCTGGACTGAAAACGATAGGGATAGGAGATTTCCGCGCAGCTTTTGGACGATCCGCTCTCGTTGTTCGAGAGACGGCGGATGTTGGTCTTGGTTTTTGCTTTTTTGGGCTTTGACCACCTTGACGGGCGGATGATCGCGTGCTATAATGT
>JAJXDX010000192.1:0-1345 GCA_021640185.1 Oscillospiraceae bacterium
ACCAGCGTCGTTTCCCGGCGCTCATGCACCGCGTGCATGACGTACAGCGGGAAAAAGAACGGCATCAGCTCGCGTCCGAATACGGGCTTCATCGGTATCCCTCCGGTCATTTTCTCCTTTAAAACATAGCACATCCGGCACGGTCTGGCAAGCGGTTTTTGCCGATCTTGCCGAAACAGACAAGCGGCGGTCCGGCTTTTTGCCGGATCGTCCTATTTTTTGCCCTTTCGCCTTGCTACACTGAGAACAGCAGCAAAAGCGAAAGGAGAAAAGCTATGCAACACATCAAAGCCAAGCACCGCAAGCGCCTGCTGGCCGTCCTGCTGTCGGCCGTATGCCTTGCCGGTGCGCTCGGCGGCACGGCGCTGACCGGCGCCGCCGACACCGATCCCTTTGCCGACGACATCGCCGACTATCCGCCGGCGGCGGCAGACTTCATCCCCAACGCGTCCGGATGGATCGTCAACGGGACGAGCAACCCCGGCGAGCCGACCTTGGGCGACGGCCTGCTGGCCACGGACGCCGACGGACACGTCCATCTGTACAACAAAGGCGCAGGCTCGGCGTGCCTTGGGTTCGACTATCGGCGCGAGCCGGTGACGATCGACGGCCTGCACATGGTGATCGACCCGATCCGCTGGCTGGGCGACGCCGTCGACGACAACTGGTTCGGCCTGTACCTCGGCAACGCGCTCAGCTACGAGGGCGGCGTGATCTGGAACGACGGACAGGAGAACCTGATGTTCCGGATCGACACGAACACCGGCAACGTGACCGCGTATGCCAAGGACGGCAGCACGACGCTGTTTTCCGGCGAGGCGGCCGTGCGCGAGCTGTGCACCTACCGCAGCCGGATCGGATTTGCCGTGGACGATACGGGGGCGGTGACGATGACGATCGATAACGTGAGCGGTCGCAGCGCGACCTCCGCGCCGATCGCGCGCTATCCCGCTAACTGGAAAGATCGGCGGCACGGCTATCTCGCCGTGGTCGGCTCGAACACCTGCCGCCCGTTCACGGTGGACGTGCTGGCGATCCATGACGGCGACGCGCTGTGCGCCGCCTCGATCACCGCCGAGGACCGCGCTGCGGCGGATGCGGTCGCGCGGGCGATCGACGGGTTCGGCACGGTCGGCGGCGACGAAGAAACGCTGCGCCGTCTGGAGGAACTGGAAGCGAGCTACGCCGCACTGGGCAAATTGAAAGCTCTGGTGAAGAACGGCGACCGCATCGCCGTGCTGCGCTCGCTGTATCTGGCAGCCAAAGCGGCAGCCGAGCCGGTGCAGTTCGACGCCGAGCACCGCGTGCTGGCGCTCGGCGGCATCACCGATACGCACAACAGCAC
>JAJXDX010000192.1:1355-2873 GCA_021640185.1 Oscillospiraceae bacterium
GCCGCTGCGGTCAGTGTGCGGTAGGCAGCGGGGATGTTCGGGCGGTTGTGCGTATCGGTGCTGCCGCCGAGCGCCAGCACGCGGTGCTCGGCGGCATCACCGATACGCACAACAGCACGAACATCCCCGCTGCCTACCGCACACTGACCGCAGCGGCCGGCGGGCGGCTGGACGGCCTGCTCGGCGCGGGCGACATCACCGACGGCGTGGTGTACGGCGGCACGGCCTCGTGGGAGATCGCCGCCGTGCGTGACGCTTTCACCAAGCTGCTGCCGGACGATCTGCCGTTCGTGTTCTGTCTGGGCAACCACGACAGCGCCGGCGGCTCGAACGCCGCGCTGTTCTATGACACGCTGGGCGAGCGGTTCTATCGCACGGATCTGGACAAGGACAGCGCCCGGACGGCCGCGAACCGTCATGTAAAGATCGGCGGCTACCACTTCCTCGCCGTCGAATGCACATACCAGGGCACGGGATACACCGATGAAACGGTCGGCTGGCTGAAAAACACGCTGGAGGCGATCGAGAGCGACCCTGACTATCACGGCGAATACATCTTCCTGATGACGCACGCCGCCGTCACCGGAACGGTCACGGCGCAGGGCGACGGGGCATACACCGGGCTGAAGGATCTGCTTTCGGCATACCCGCAGGCCATCGTGCTCAGCGGGCATTCGCACGACCCCATCCACGTCGAGAACGCCATCATGCAGACCGCGTTCACGGCCGTGCACATGGGTGCCGTGCAGTATCTGGGGATGCCGAACAAGTATGTCGAATCGGTCCCGCCGTGGCTGCTCGCCGACAGCTACGAGTTGCCGACCTGCCTGCTGATCGAGGTCGATGCCGCCGGCGCGGTGCGCTTCACGCGCTATGACGCGCGCACGGGCGATCCGATCAAGCAGCCGTGGGTCATCCCCGCGCCGCGCACCGACCGCAGCCATTTGTATTATTATACGAACGCCCGCGCCGAAAAGGCGGGACCGCAGTTCGCCGACGGCGCGGCGGTGTCGCCCTCCTCGACCGAGGACAGCCTGTCGCTGTCCTTCTCCGCCGCCAAGGACACGGACATGGTGTTCTCTTATCAGATCGACCTGATCCGGGACGGCAAAACACAGCAGACCTTCACGTCGCTGTCCGGGTTCTATCGCTATGACGATCCGGCGCAGATGCCGGACACGCACCGGGTCGAGCTGACCGGGGTCACCGTGGCGCGCCCCTATACGGTCAAGATCACGGCCGCCGACTGCTGGGGCAATACGGGCAACAGCCTGACCGCGCAGATCACCGCGGTATCCGCCGCGGATCGCGCCGCCGCCGAAAACGTCGACGCGCTGATCGACGCGATCGGTCAGGTCGACCGCGGCAGCGGCGAAAAACTCCGTGCCGCACGTGCCGCCTATGATGCACTGACCCCGGCGCAGAAGGCACTGGTGACGAAGCTGTCCGTGCTGGAGGAGAGCGAAGCCGCCTTTGCCCGCTTGGCAGAAGAAGATCGCGCCGCCGCCGAAAACGTCG
>JAJXDX010000192.1:2973-4897 GCA_021640185.1 Oscillospiraceae bacterium
ACGCGCTGATCGATGCCATCGGTCAGGTCGACCGCAGCAGCGGCGATCTGATCCGTGCCGCACGCGCCGCCTACGATACACTGACCCCGGCGCAGAAGGCAATGGTGACGAAGCTGTCCGTGCTGGAGGATAGCGAAGCCGCCTTCGCCCGCTTGGCAGAAGAAGATCGCGCCGCCGCCGAAAACGTCGACGCGCTGATCGATGCCATCGGTCAGGTCGACCGCAGCAGCGGCGATCTGATCCGCGCCGCGCGTGCCGCCTATGACGCACTGACCCCCGCACAGAAAGCGCTGGTGACGAAGCTGTCCGTGCTGGAGGAGAGCGAAGCCGCCTTCGCCCGCTTGGCAGAGGAGCAGCCGAACGATCCGGGCGAGCCGGAAAAGCCGAACGACCACGCGCCGACGACCGGCGTGGCGACGGGCGCGGGCGCAGCCGCCGCAGCACTGCTGGTATCGGCGGCCGGCGCGGCCGTCTGCCGCCGCAGGCGCAGGAAATAAGCATACCCCGGACGTAAAAAGACCGGCGGCCGCCCCTTTCTCAAGGGAGCGGCCGCCGGTTTTCCTGCGGACGGTCACAACAGGATGGAATACACCGTTTCGCCGCCGTTGACGAACACCTCGAGGATGTAGCCGTCGCGGATCAGGCACAGGTCGTCGATGCGGCCGGTGTGAACGACCGGCTCGCGTCCCTGCCGCGCGACCGTAAAGCCGTTCGCCGTGCGCGTGAGCGCGGGATCCTCGCGGCGCAGAAGGGAGCGCACCTCCTCGACCGGATAGGCGCAGATCCGCCCGTTTTTGACGGTCAGCTCATGCGGGACGGACAGACAGCTGACGTTATGCTCGTCATGGCCGGTGAAGTTCAGGCCGGGCAGCCATGAGATCAGCAGCAGGCGGCCGCGCGGATTGCGGAAGATCTGCCCGGCATAGCCGTCCGGGCCGCGCTCCGGGCTGCCCTCGGTCTGCGGAAGAAAGCGGCCGTCGCGCAATTCTCCCGCCGCGACGGCGAAGGCGTGGCCGCTCTGCCGCGCGATGCTGGCGGACACGAGCACGCTGCCGTCCGGCAGCGGGACGAGGGACGGGCACTCGGCATAGACGGCATCCGCCCATTCGCGGGCGATGCCGCGATACTGCCAATGCAGCAGATCGCCGCTCTCGTACAGCAGAAGCTGTGCGGTGCCGTGTGCCGGGCTGCCGCTGGCCATCAGGCAGGCAAAGCCGTCGCCGATCCGCGCGATCGCCGGATCGCGAAAGTCCGGCCCGGCCTGCGGCGGATACCGGTCGATCACGGGGTTTCCGGCATACTTGGTAAAATGCACGCCGTCGTCCGACCAAGCGATGCTGACCGTTTCGCGGCGGCGCTCGCCCGGCGGGACGTGGACGGAGGCATAGGCAAGGTACAGCCGCCCCTCGTGCACACAGGCCGTGCCGGACCAGCAGCCGCCGTCGTCATACGGTGCATCCGGGACGAGCGCGAAGGGCAGCTCCTCCCAGTGCAGAAAGTCCTTCGTGCGGGCATGGCCCCAGTGCGCCGGCTCCGAAAACAACTTGTCCGTGTGCGGATAATGCTGGAAGAACACGTGATACCAGCCGTCGAAGAACACCAGCCCGTTCGGGTCGTTCATGCAGCCCTTCTGCGGGCGGAAATGATAGCGGGGACGATCGGAAAAGTCCATGTGCGTCACTCCTTTTTTCATGGGCGTCCGCTCACCGGCATGATCTGTACGAAGTCGGAAAACCTCCGCCCTGTGCTTCCTTCGGCGCGTCCGCGACGGTCGGGTCTATACAAAGCCCAAAAGCTCCCGCCCTGTACTCGCTCCGGCGCGTCCGGTCACTGCAAAGTCTGCACCAAAGCCAAATCGACGGAAAAGGGCGATCCGTGGGAACGGATCGCCCCTTTTTTTGCAGTCTGTGGGGAACGCCGATCA
>JAJXDX010000193.1:0-1337 GCA_021640185.1 Oscillospiraceae bacterium
GTTAGTTCGGTGGACGCGCCTTGGCGGGCGAATATGTTGCCGTTTTTTGTCGATCGGGTATGCTGCTGATCGTTAGTTCGGTGGACGCGCCTTGGCGGGCGAATATGTTGCCGTTTTTTGTCGATCAAGCGCGCAGCTAAGCATTGGCACGGTGGACGCGCATTTCCGTCGATCGGGCGCGCAGCGAAACGTTAGCGCGGTGGACGCGCTTTTCCGTCGATCGGGCGCGCAGCTGATCGTCAGCTCGGTGGACGCGCCTTGGCGGGCGAACATCTTGCTGTTTTTCGTCGACACACAAAAAACGAGCCATGAGCCTTTCGGCTCATGGCTCGCGGTCTTTACTGTTTTGCGGCGCTCGGCTCCGGCCGAACGGTATCGGCGCGATGCGGCCGAAACGACAGCTTGAGGAGGATCGGGCACAGGATCGACGTGGAGATGATCAGCAAAATGATCCCCACCAGCGGATCGATGCCCAGCACCGTGCCGTCCGCGGCGGTATAGATCAGATCGTGCCCGGTGGTGTAGACCGCCAAGGCGACCTCGCCGCGCGCGATCATGCCCACGCCGATGGACAGCGACTCGTGCCGATCATACCGGCAAAGGCGGGCGCTGCCGCCGCAGCCGATGATCTTGCCGACGATGCCCAGCAGCACGAACACCGCGCCGAACAGCAGATCCCCCAGCCGGAACCGCGACAGATCCGCACTGATGCCGATGTACGCGAAAAACAGCGGCGCAAAGAACATATACTCGCTGATCTCGATCTTACGGTCGACGAAGCCGGTGTCATCCAGTCCGCTGAGCATGATGCCCGCCATATACGCGCCGGTGATCGCGGCGATGCCGAAAAAGCGCTCCGCACAAAAAGCGAACAAAAACGCCATGGCCAGCGAGAAGATCCCGGTGCGCCGCTTATGCGGATAGTGCGCCTCCAGCGCACGGAACAGCACGCGCAGCAACAGCCCCACGCCGATGGAGAACACGAAGAACCCCGCCGCCTTGAGCAGCGTCATCCACACGCTGCCGCCGCCGTTGAGGCTGGTGATCAGGCTGAGGGCGATGATGCCCATCACATCATCGATGATCGCAGCGCTGAGCACCGTCGTGCCGACGCGGGTGGACAGCTTGCCCAGCTCCCGCAGCGTCTCCACCGTGATGCCCACGCTGGTGGCGGCAAGGATACAGCCGACGAACAGGGCATTGAGCAGCTTCTCATGCCGGTAGCCGGCGCCGAACCCGTCCATGAAGGCCAAAGCCCCGACGGTCCCCAGAGCCACGGGCACCAGCACGCCGAACAGCGCGATCAGCGTGGCCGCCGGGCCGGAACGGCGCAGCTC
>JAJXDX010000193.1:1347-2398 GCA_021640185.1 Oscillospiraceae bacterium
CCGCTGGAGAACAGGATCATCACCACGCCGATCTGTGAGAACGTGCCCAGCACGTCCATCTCCTCGGCGCTTGGCGCGACCAGCCCGTGGAAGCCGTCCGACCAAAAGAACAGCGCCGGGCCGATCAGCAGCCCCGCCACGACCATGCCCGCCACCTGCGGGATGCCGCACCGGCGCGCGACCATGCCGAACGCCTTCGTCGCGACCAAAATGACCGCCAAATAATAAAAGATGTGCAGGATATCGAATCCCATCATGTTTCTCCTCCCATCAAAAACGCTTTCTATTATAGTCCTTTATTTTAAAATGTCAAATCCCATCTTTTGGCAGTCAGATCTTACCTGATCTTGACGATCGTGTGGTTTTTCGTTTTACGATCGGGGCGTATCATGAAGGCAGACAAAGGGAAAAACAAGATCACGAGATCTGAAGTAAGGAGCGATCGAGATGAAAAACACGATCAAAAAACTTGGCGAGATCCTTTTGGCGGCGGTCATCGCCGCAGGCGCGCTGGCCGGCTGCGGCAGCAAGGGCACCTCCGGCACGGTGGCGACCAACGGCTCGACCTCGATGGAAAAGGTCATCGGTGCGCTGGGCGAGGCCTTCACGGCCGACAACAGCGCGGTGAAATTCACCTATAACCCCACGGGCTCCGGCTCCGGCATCACGGCGGTGAAGGAAGGCCGCTGCGACATCGGCCTGTCCAGCCGTGCGCTGAAGGACAGCGAGAAGGCCGACGGCCTGACCGAAACGGTGCTGGCCTATGACGGCATCGCGATCATCGTCCACCCGGATAACGCAGTCAGCGACCTGACGCTGGAGCAGATCGGCAAGATCTATACCGGGGAGATCACGAACTGGAAGGACGTCGGCGGCGCGGACGGCGAGATCGTTCTGATCGGCCGTGAGGCGAACAGCGGCACGCGCGACGGCTTCGAGAGCATCACGAACACCAAGGACAAGTGCAAATACCGGCAGGAGCTGACCTCCACCGGTGACGTGATCACCACGGTGTCGCAGAACCCGAACGCGATCGGCTACGCGTCGCTGG
>JAJXDX010000193.1:2408-4866 GCA_021640185.1 Oscillospiraceae bacterium
CGTCAAGGACAGCGTAAAGGCGCTGACCGTCGGCGGCATCAAGGCCACCGAGGACACCGTCAAGAGCGGTGAGTACGTGGTGCAGCGTCCCTTCGTGCTGGTGACCAAGACCGGCGAAAAGCTCTCCGACGCGGCGCAGGCGTTCTTCGACTACGCCACCTCCAAGGATGCGGCGGCCATCATCAGCAAAGCGGGCGCCGTGCCCGCCGTCGGCTGACACAAAACGGATAACGCCCGGCGGAGCGCCACGCTCCGCCGGACATCGCCGCATATAAGGAGGCGGAGGGCGACATGACTTCAAAAACACGAGCGGGCGCGCGGGTGCGCCGCCGGCGGCTGCTGGAGGACACGGTGCACGGCATCTTCCTTTTGCTGGGGCTGCTGACCGTCGCGTGCGTGCTGCTGATCACGGTGTATCTGCTGATCGCGGGCCTGCCCGCGATCCGCAAGATCGGCCTGTGGGCATTTTTGACCGGGCGCGAATGGGAGCCGACGAAAAGCGACCCGCGCTACGGCATCCTGCCGATCATCCTCACCAGCATCTACGGCACATCCGGCGCGATCGTTCTGGGCGTGCCGATCGGGTTCTTCACGGCGGTGTATCTGTCCAAACTGGCGCCGAAGCGGGTGCGCGCCGTCGTGACCGCCGCGGTGGAGCTGCTGGCGGGCATCCCCTCGGTCGTGTACGGCCTTGTGGGTATGCTGGTGCTGGTGCCGGGCATCCGCAAGGTCTTCGGCATCCCGGACGGCTCCGGGCTGCTGGCGGCGATCATCGTGCTGGCGGTGATGGTGCTGCCCTCGATCATCCGGGTATCGATCACGGCGCTGGAAGCCGTGCCGCCGGAATATGAGCAGGCGTCCCTCGCCCTTGGCGCGACGCAGATCGAAACGGCCATGCGCGTCAGCGTCCCGGCGGCCAAAAGCGGCATCGCCGCGGCCGTCGTGCTGGGCGTCGGCCGCGCGATCGGCGAGGCGATGGCCATCATGATGGTGGCCGGCAACGTGGTGAACATGCCCTCGCTGTTTTCCAGCGTCCGGTTCCTCACCTCCGCCGTCGTCAGCGAGATGTCGTATGCGCCGGAGGGCCTGCATCGGCAGGCGCTGTTCTCCATCGCGCTGGTGCTGTTCTTCTTCATCATGCTGATCAACGCCGCGCTCAACTTCTTCCTCAAGCACAAAAAGGAGGGCTGACCCATGCAAAAACGCCTTTCTCCCCGGCGGCGCGCGTATGCCGGCCTTATGCGCACGCTGATGGGCATCGCCACCGTGCTGACGTGCGCGCTGACGGTGTTTTTGATCGCCTACGTGCTGATCCGCGGACTGCCCAACGTCACGTGGAAGCTGCTGTCCACGAAACCGAGCTATCTTGACGATACGATCGGTATCCTGCCGGATATCCTAAACACACTGTATATCGTGCTGACGACGCTGCTGATCGTGCTGCCACTGGGCGTGGGTGCGGCGGTATACCTGACCGAATACGCGAAAAACCGCAAGATCGTGGGCATGATCGAATATGCGGCGGAAACGCTGTCGGGCATCCCGTCGATCATCTACGGCTTAGTAGGTATGCTGATCTTCTGCCAGTTCTTCGGGCTGGGCACGTCGCTGATGGCGGGCTGCCTGACGCTGGCGATCATGAACCTGCCGACGGTGCTGCGCACGACGCAGGAGAGCCTGAAGACCGTGCCGCAGAGCTATCGCGAGAGCGCGTTCGGCCTTGGCGCGGGCAAGTGGCGGGTGATCTATACGGTGGTGCTGCCCGGCTGCATCGACGGTGTGGTCAGCGGCTGCATCCTGTCGGTGGGGCGCATTTTGGGCGAAACGGCGGCGCTGCTGTACACCGCGGGCTTCGCCCACGCGCTGTACGGCTATTTCGACGGGCTGTCGCAGTCCGGCGCGACGCTGACGGTGGCGCTGTATGTCTACGCCAAGGAGCAGGGCGAGTTCACGGTCGCGTTCGCGATCGCGTCGATCCTGATGATCTTGACCATGCTGATCAACGCGGCGGCGACGCTGACCGGCCGCTACTTCAAGAAAAAGCGGGAGGGATAACGGATGGAAGAACAAAAAAGCCCGATCATCTCGGTAAAAGACCTCGATCTGTGGTACGGCACGACGCAGGCGCTGAAAAAGGTGAGCATCGACATCCAAGAGCGGAGCATCACGGCGCTGATCGGCCCGTCCGGCTGCGGCAAGTCGACGTTCCTCAAAACGCTCGACCGGATGAACGACCTCGTGCCCGGCGTGCGGATCGAGGGCAAGGTGTGCTATGACGGGCAGGACATCTTCGCGCCGGACGCGGACGTCAACGATCTGCGCCGCGAGGTGGGCATGGTGTTCCAAAAGCCGACGCCCTTCCCGATGAGCGTGTACGACAACATCGCCTACGGCCCGCGCACCCATCGGGGCAAAGCCGCGCGAAGCTGTACGGGATCGCGGAGCGCTCGCTGCGGCA
>JAJXDX010000194.1 GCA_021640185.1 Oscillospiraceae bacterium
GGCGGGAGCTGCTTTATGCTGTGCGCCGCTACACCGGCGAAAACGGCAGTCCCACCGAGGACGGCTTGGGCCGCGGCGGCCGGATCGACACGGCGAACGGCCACGTGATCATCACCTGCGGCGACCGCGAGGTGTTCGTCAACGGCGATGCCTCTGCCGTGGAATGCGGCGAGCTGATGAACCTCAGCGGCGCGATCTTCTCCGGTTTCAACGAGGTGACCGGCCGCGACGATACGGTCATCGCCTATTATCAGGCGCGTTTCCGCGCCTGACCCGCAAGCGGATACGCAAAACCAAAGCAGCCCCCGGCGCATCAGCGCCGGGGGCTGCTTTATCGCTTATCCCTGTTTCGTCTGCCAAAGCTTATCCGGCGGGATCTCCCGCACGGCGCAAAGCTTTTCATTGCCGGTCACGCACAGCGCGATCGCCACTGCCCGTCCGTCCGCCGCCGTGGGCGTGCCGGTCACCTCGATAAAGCCGCAGCCGCCGGGCGCGCGTTCCGGCGGCACGGCGGGCGGCACGGAAAACCCGCTCATCGGCAGGATCAGGCCAAGGCCGGTGAACTTGAGGTACGCCTCCTTCGCCGCCCACAGGCGGGAAAACCGCGCATCCGGATCGGCCGACAGCCACGCCCGCTCCTCGGGCGTGAAGCAGCGCTCCGCCACCCGCGCCCGGCAGGGCGCGACCGTTTCGGCATCCAGCCCCAGTTCCCGTTCGCCCACGGCGCAGAACACCCGTCCGCCGGTGTGCGACAGGCTGAAAAACGGCTCCTCGCCGTTTTTCGGCAGCAGATACGGCTTGCCGTGCGCACCGTGCGTCAGCGCGGGCGGCGCTCCGTCCGGCGAGAACAGCCGCCGCAGCAGCAGTCCCGCCGCCGCGCATTGCGCGCGCGGCAGTTCGGCGGTCAGCCGCTGCACGCGCGCGCGCCGCGCGGGCGAGAGCAGCGGCAGCGCGCGTTCGATCAGCGCCGGGTCACACCACGGCGTGCAGTCGACGGCATAAAGCGTGACCATCCCGCGCCCCCTTTCCGTATTTTCCGCTTAGTTGCGGGAGCATTTCTCCGCATCGATCGCCAGCACCAGCATCAGGACGCACAGCGCGTCCTCCGGCCGCCCGACGTCGATCGCGTAGGTATCCGTCCAGTTGAACAGTTCCTTGCTGATCGTGGCCACCGTGCGGCCGTCTGCCGCCGTGATCCGGTAGTCCCATTCCCAAAAGCTGCCGTCGACGTGCCAGCCGTTGCACTCGATGATATAAGACGGCTTGAACAGCGTCCACTCGCGCCGGATGCACCCGGCATAGCGGGAGCCGAAATACAGCTCGAACTTCGGCATGAAGGTCAGCACCCGCTGCTTGACCAGCCCCAGCTCGTTGCCCGCCGCGTCATAGATCCGCAGCTGATGCCCCCACGAAAGTTCCCCGTGCACGGTATACACCGTCTGCCCGGCCGTGTCGAAGATATCGTAGCTGTCGAACCACGAAAAGAAGCGCTGCTTGAACAGCAGTTTCATCTGCATCCCCTCCTCACGGTCATTATAACAGACGGCCGCGCGGTTGTCCAGAGGGCGTCAGTCCGCCACCGTCACCAGTGCATAAAAAACCCCTTTTTTCGCCATCAGCTCGTCGAACGTGCCGCATTCTTCGATCCGTCCGCCGCGCAGCACGAGGATGCCGTCATAGCGCGACAGCAGCGACCGCTCCAGCGTGTGGGTCACGATGATGCGGGTCATCCCGGAAAGCGAGAGCAGATCCTCTGCGACCTCGTGCGCCGTTTCGGCGTCCGGCGCGGCGGTCGCCTCGCCCGCCGGCAGCACGGACGACCGCTTGAGCAGGCACCGCGCGATCGCGATCCGCTGCCGTTCGCCGCCGGACAGCCCGCTGCCGCCCTCGCCGCACAGATACCCTTCGCCGCGCTGCGTGAGCAGCGCCGACAGGTGGGCGCGCCGGAGCGCGTCGGCCGTATCCTTCGGCGGCAGATCGCGGAACATCGTCACGTTGTCCCGGACGGACGCGTTGAACATGAACACGTTTTGCGCGATCGTGCCCATCACGTCATACAGGGCGGCGGGATCGATGTCGCGGATCGGGATCCCGTCGATCAGGATCTGCCCGCCAAAGCCGCTGTTTTCCCCGTCAGCAGCGAAACAGCGTGAATCTCCCGCTCCCGCTGCCACCGACGATGGCATAGGCCTTCCCGGACGTAAATTCGGCGGTGATCCCTTGCAGCACCGGCCGTTCGCCGTCGTAGGAGAACGACACGTCCTCCAGCCGGATCGACTGCCGCACCGCCGCCAGCGGCAGCCCGGCGGTGGGCGGCGCCTTTTGCTCCAGCGCGTCCGCCAGCTTGTCCACCAGCGCCAGCGCCGCCCGCCGGGCGGAGAGCAGCCCCGGCAGCGCGGCCACCGGCTCGATCATGAAATTCATCAGGTCAACGAACAGGATCACCGCGCCCGCCGTCAGCCCCTGCCCGGTCAGCGCCCGATAGGCGCCGATGAGGAACACGCCCAGCTGCGCCGCCAGCCCCGCGATCGCGCCGGCCGCGCCGATCAGTGTCTTCAGGCAGCACCGGCGGCATTTTTCCCGCTCCAGCGCCCCGTCGCTTTGTGTGAACAGCCGCCAGATCCGCCGCTCCGCCTGGAAGCTCTTGACCACCGCGAAGCCGCCGAGAAGATCGTTCAGCGCGGCCGTCAGGTCGCGGTTTTTGGCCGATACGGTCTTTTCCGCCGTCTGCAGCCGATCGCCCGCCAGCAGCGACGCGACGAACGGCAGCAGCGTCAGCCCGGCGGCGATGGCGGTCATCAGCGGCGAATACCACAGCATCAGTGCAAGCGCCCCGATGAAGGTGATCTCCTTCTCCAGCATCGTGAACCGCTGCGCCAGATGGTCGTTTTCGATGACGGTGACGTCGTTGGTCAGCGCCGACAGATAGTCGGCCGTCCCCGCCTGCCGGAACGAGGCGATGTTCTTCTCCAGCAGCTTGTCCATGGCAAAGGACTTGTATTGCCGCAGTGCGCGCTCGATGTAGCGCGGCCGCGTCGCCATTTGCAGCGCGAATATGGCGGCGCACAGCAGCATGAACGCGCCGCTGATCCGGGCAAGCACGCCGATCGGCAGCGCTCCCGGCGCGCCGGAGGCCGCGTCGATCAGCTGCTGCATGATCCACGACACGATCAGGTCCAGCGTCCCGGCAGCCACCGTAACGGCGCCCGCCGCGCACAGCAGCGGCACGCACCCGCGTGTGAACTGCGCTTTCAGCTGCCGCGCCAGCGGCCGCACGGCCTTATCCTTCGTCATCGCTGTCCACCTCGTCCCACAGGTCGCTAAGCGCCGCGTCGCCGATGTCCGCCACCGTGCGCCGCACGCCCGCCATCGCCGTTTCGCCTAAGTCGTCGTACAGCGTGGCGCGGTCGGTACGGATGACGAAACGCAGATCCTCTGTCCGGTAGCTCGGCGCGGCGTCAAAGCACAGCGCCGCCGCCTTCGCGGCGCACAGCGCATCGCGCGCCGCCGCGCCGTTCCCGGCCGCGCATCGCGCCGCCGCCAGCAGCACCTGCAGCATGGCGCAGATCTTGTCAAGGAAGCACGGCCGCCCGTCCTCCGTCAGCCCGGAGAACACGCCGATCGCCCAGCCGAGCAGCGCCTGCATCGCGGCGTAGTCCCGCCGCGCCTCATAGACGTTCGCCAGCCCGATCACCGTGCGGATCAGCACCTCGACGCCGTGCAGCAGCGCCTTGGACAGATACGGCTCCGCCTCGTCCGGACGGCTCGGATCCGCGGCCAACGTCTGCCCGATCAGATCAAGGTACAGGGCGCCCGTGTCGCCGTTTTGCAGCAGCTCCACGGCTTCCTGCCCCCGGCCAAGGCTCACCAGCACCGCCGCCTTTTCCCCGGTCAGCGTCACCTCGCCGATCGAGCGGTCGGTGTTCTGCGGCAGCAGCTGCCGCGCCCGATCCAATAGCGTCAGGGCGCGCCGCAGCATGGCCTCGTCCCGTTTTTCGATCCCGAACTTCTGGTAGACCGCTGCGCTTTGATACACCACGGCAAAGGCGTTCGGGTACCGCCGCAGTGCCCGTTCCGCCTCGTCCGCGGCGGACGGATCCCTCTGCTGCCGCAGCACGCGCAGCCGCTCGGCCGTCGCCTGCAGGCTGCCGTCCTGCTGCTCGTACCCCAGCAGCGCATCCACCGATACCGAAAATACGCCCGCCAGTTCGATCAGCGTTGCCAGCTCCGGCTGCGACAGCCCCGTTTCCCATTTGTGCACCGCGCCCACCGTCACGCCCAGCAGTTCGGCCAAGCGCTCCTGCGTCAGCCCTCGCTCGCGCCGCAGCGCGCGGATGTTCTTTGCCAATGCGATCTTCATCCGGATCACCCCTTTGACGGTATCATACTATGATCATGTTTGTTTGAACAGACACAGACGATACGAATGGAATAAAAATTTTTATACCGTAGGTATGGATAGATAAAAACCGCCGCCCGCAGGGATGCTCCCCGGCGGGCGGCGGATATTCGCGTTTTCGATTGCTTTTTCGGCCAAAATATGATATGCTATCCTTGCTTATCTTCATTTGCGGCGTGCGGCTTTTTGCGCAGCTCGCCGATGCCGATCGCCAGCAGCAGCACGCCGAACAGGCGGCGCAGGATGTCGGTGTCCAGCCGGGCGGCCAGCAGCGCGGCAGGGATGGCAGCGGCGATGCCCGCCGCCCCGCACAGTAAGGCGACGCGCACGTCGATGTTCTTCTGCCGGATGTGCCCGATCAGCGAGGCGGGCGCGCACCCGATGAAATACAGCAGGTTCATGCCGCCCGCCGTGTGCTGCGCCACCCCGGCGAACGCGGTCAGATACAGCA
>JAJXDX010000195.1 GCA_021640185.1 Oscillospiraceae bacterium
GCCAATGATCACTCTTCGGTTTTCTTTTTCCCGGCCAGCCGGATCCCGGCGAATGCCCCGCCGCTGACGAACAGCAGCGCGAACCACAGCGCAAGATCGCTCATCTCGCCGGTCTTGGGCGTATCGTTCTTGCTGTCCGCAAGCGCACGGATCTTCTCGATCAGCGCATCCGGCTTGCCCGCCGCGTCGCCCAGCATGGCGCGCTCGTTTTCGGTCAGGCCGTCAACGATCTTCTTCACCCGGTCGATCCCGTCCTTGTCGTCGGGGCCTACCTCGTCCGCCGCGGGCAGCTTGTAGTTGCCGATGGTCACATCGTCGCCAAACAACGCGAATTTCGTAAAGCTGATGCCGATACCCTTGCCTACCGTCACCCGGTCAAACGTCAGCACGCCGCACAGCAGCTGCACCGTGTCGCCGTCCACCACGCCGACCAGCGTCGGCGCGTCGCCGCTCTTAAAGCTTTCGCCCATCGGGTCGTAAGCCACGCGGATCGTATACTCGCCCGCCGCCAGCGTGGACAGATAGCCGGCCTTCAGCGTGATGACCCCGTTCTCCGCCACCGTATAGTCGCTGTCGGCAAGCATCACATCGCCGTTATACACCGTCTTGACAGTATTGCCGTTCAGCCTGACCATAAACGAAGCATCCGCTCCGTCAAGCCTCTTGATGGTCATCGTTTCGGTGAACGCCTCGGCATCGGTATAGACCACCACGCCGTCGGTGTTGACGACGGTGATGTTGTCGCTCATGTCCGTCACCCGGACATAGACGAACGTCTTTTGGTTCGGCTCGATGCCGAACCACGCCTCACGCCGATCGTTCAGCTTGACTTCCGTCCATCCACACGGTAAAGTCGTTAGCATCGGTAACGGTGAACTCCAGCGAACCGTAGTGATCATTCTCCGGATCGATGCCGGAAATGACCGGCGCCTCGGTGTCGGTCGCCTCCACATATCCGCAGCCGCAGAGCTTTTCGTGGGTATCGGTCCTCCATACGCAGCTGTGCGTATGATCGACGACCTTGATATCCCCCCCGATGCTCCTGCGTCCGTCGATGATAAAGCTGTTGTTCATGTCCCAAAACGCCTTACCCTCGGCCAAACAGTCGATCAGCCGCTTACCGGCGACGGTGATCTGCTTGTAGGTGCCGTCCTCCAACAGCGTGCCGTCATTTTCCGCCGCCACTTCACCGGAGAACGTGCTGTTTTCATAGACCCGCATCGAGCCGCCGGCTTTCACCAAGGCCGCGCCGTATTTTCCGCCGTCGGCGAACCACGCAGTCAGTTCTCTCTTTTCCACCTTCGCCGCCGCGTCCGCTTTGCAGTGGCGGCACTTGCCCGTCGCCTGATCGAAGTCGTGCGCCGCATACAGCGTCACGCGGACCCGGCTCTCGTTGCCCGCCTGATCGGTCAAAACGAACTCATACTCGCCCGCGCTTTCGATGACGTAGTTGCCATCCCCGTCCGTCATCAGCGCGTCGTCGTTTCCTATCGTCACATCCTTCAGGTTTTTGTCCGCGGCGCGGAAAACCAGCCGCTGCGTGCAGAACACATATGCCCCGCCGTCATCAAGCGTCCGGCTCGCCGGCGCGATGACCTCGACCACCGGCGCGGTCTTGTCGATCTCAAAACCGTCGGACGACAGATAGGTCCTGTTGCCCGCCCAGTCCTCGATAACCGCATAGATCACGTACTGCCGCTCGTCGGAAAGATCTACCGTCCCGGTATATTCCTCATCATAGGTCAGCGCCTCGGCATCCTCCGCCGCAGTGTTCTCGATCGTGTAGCGGATAGCAACGTCCCGTCCGCTGTCGTCCTCTCCGGTGATCGCCAGAGTGACCGTTTCCTTGTAGAACAGATCGAAGGTGATCTTGTTCAGCAATTCCTGCCACCACGTCCGCTCCCGAATCTCTACCTTGCCGGTGGGCGCAGTGGTATCCTTGACATATTCGCCGTATTCGCTGTGGCAGATCGCACAGACCGCCTTTTCAATATAGTTCGCCTCGCGCTCGTTGCCGCCGTCGTGCGGGCAGACGTACTCGCACGCCATACACACGCCGTCCGTGAAGGTATGCTCATGCGGCTTTACTATCACTTCGTTTTCATAATAGAAGCCCGTATAAAAAATGCCTTGCTCCTCGTCGCCGGCAGTGTCCCAATAGCTGTCGCTCGTCACGTCGATATACTTACCGTTTTCGTCAAAGAGCATACTGCCGTCCGCAAAGAGCATGGCAAGGCCGTTATCGTCCCTATCCTTCCCCATAACGGTATAAAGCAGGCCGTGGTATAATGTCGCCGAAGTGATCTTTACCGTCAGTGACGTCTCCCCGCTCACTTTATACACCGCAAGAGAGCCGATAAAGGTGCAGTTTTCTACCGTAAGATCGCCGGCAGACAGTTCAAGTGCATAGCTCTGGATCTCGCCGTTAGGCCATGCACTGTTTTTCTCATATGCTCCGCGAAGCGTCACGCCGTCCAGCGTCAGCGAGCCGCCCCTCATATCGATGGCATTGCCCGTGGAAACGAACAACTGCCCGCCCTTGGTCGTGTTAAAGGTGTTGAGCAGAACACCGTTCTTGATAACGATGTCCGCCGTGCCGCTGACCGCCAACACCTGATGGTGGGCAAAGTTCTTCAGCGTATAGCTGCCAAGATCCAGCGTGAACTTCCCGTGATCGAGCGTGAGCTCATCCCCGTCAAGATCCACGTCGCACAGCAGCGTAAGGATCGCATCTTCGCTCTCGGCTGCCGCCGCAAACGCGTCGGCGAACGCCTCGTACTTCGTTTCCGTCTCGTCCGCTTTCGTCAGCACGGCCACATAGATCTGCCGCTTGCACACGTCCGTGCATTTGCCGTCCGCGCCGATCGTCGTGTGGCGGCAGATCAGGCCGCATTTGCACACGGTCTCCCCGGTCATAGGATCCACATCGAACCAGTGCTCATGCGCGGCGATATAATACGTCTTGTCTAGGCTCGTCTTGCCGGGGAGATAGAACGGATCGTCCCAGACCGGATCGAAGAAGGCATATCCCTCCGCCAGCAGCTCCTCCACGAAGCCGCCGTCCTTTCGCTCGATCATGCCGAACCGTCCGCCGGTCAGCTTGGTGTTCGTGGTCTTGTTGACGAACAGCGTGCCGATCTCGATGCGCCGCCAATAAGCTTTATCCTCGATCACCAGCGTGCTGTCGATATCCTGATACCCGATAACGACCACGCCGATCTTGCCGTCCCCCTTCAGCATCAGCGTTCCGCCCGGCACAAGGAAGTTGGTCATGTCCGCCGCCCGGCCGTTCATCTCGATCGTGCAGCTGCTCTCCGGCGCGATGATACCAACGCTCTGCAGCAGTGTGACCGTGTTGCCGTCGGCAAAGTCGGCGTTCTGCCATTTCTCGACATAGCGCATCGTGCCGTCTTTGTCGGTGATCTTCGCCGCATACAGCTTGCCGCAGAAGCTGCAATACCCCTTCGCCACGTTGACCTCGCTGTGACCGCATTCCACCACCTCAAGGTCGCGAAGGTCCGTACGGGCCTCCACCGTAAGGCCGTAGGACACAAGGCCGTCCGCGTTCGTCTTCAGTGTGCCATGGTTATCCTTCAGGGCATAGCCTGCCTCCAGCAGGTCGGTGATCGTCACCGGGCCGCTGACGGCAAAGGAGATCGTCCCGAACGTGCCGCCGGACAGCTTGATCTTCTTCAGGCTCTCGGTATCGATGGCCGGCAGACGCAGGCTGCCGATCTCGCCGCTGCGAATGGTCACGGTGGCCTCGATGCTGGTGACGCGAACAGCCTTAATACTGCCGCAGTCCTCCCCCACCGTTACGACGGCACCGTCCGCCGTCGTCGGAGAACCACAGCACCGGCACGTCCCCGCAGATGTTTTTTGCGGCGATGACGCCCTCCATGCCGTCCGCGCCGTCCATCATGACCATCACGATGTCCGGCGGGCTTTCCCTCAGCCCGGCGATAAAACTGTCATGATCCGGATAATCGGTCACCCGGATCTTGCGGTAGCACTGCTCCGACAGCGCGGACAGCAGCCGCAAAAGTTCTTCCCTGTCTGTTTTCGTTCCGTACACGGCCGACCTCATGCAGCACCTCCTCGGCATGGTCTATCGATAATAGCATAGCAGAAACCGAATATCCGCGCGACCCTTTTGGCACAAGCGGTCACGGCCGACGCCCACGCGGCCGTTTTTTACGATCGTCGTTTCGCGAAAAGATCGGATCGCCCGGAATAGTTGCGCGCGCTTTGCAGATACTAGAAACAAATTTGTGATAGCAGGGAGATCGTGGTATAGATGAAAGCAACAGGGATAGTCAGAAGGATCGATGATCTCGGGCGCGTCGTGATCCCCAAGGAGATCCGCCGCACCATGCGCATCCGCGAGGGCGACCCGCTGGAGATCTTCACGGAGAAGGACGGCGAGGTCGTGTTCAAAAAATATTCGCCCGTCGGCGAGCTCTCGCCCTTCGCCGTGCAGTATGCCGACGTGCTGTCGCGCGCCTGCAACATGACCGTGCTCGTCTGCGACCGCGATCATGTGATCGCCGCGGCCGGTGCCAACCGCAAGGACTTTTTCGAACGGCGGGTGTCCGCCCAACTCGACGAGCTGATGGAGGAACGTCAGGTCTACGCCGTGCACGCCGGAGAAACGGACCGCCTGCAGCCTGTCGAGGCGGTGGGGCGCTACGCCTCCGTCGCCGTGCCGATCTTGGTCGCGGGCGACGTGACCGGCGCGGTCGTTTTCGTGCAGCCGGAATCCGGTACGATCCCCTCGGAGGGCGACATCCGTCTGGCGCAGGTCGCCGCCGCTTTCCTCGGCAAGCAGATGGAGGAA
>JAJXDX010000196.1 GCA_021640185.1 Oscillospiraceae bacterium
TCTTGACCTACAACTATCAACATGGGACGCAGACAATCTCACTTGACGAGATCGCGTCGGCACTGAGTTCGGATTTTGATGGGGATACTCCACCAAACGCAAAAGGACGCCGCAAGGCGTCCTTTTGCGTTTGGTCGGAGAAAAGCCCTTGCATTGCCGCCGGCGATCCAAGCGAAAAAAGCTTGCAGATCCCGGGCGCAAGTCTTATAATCTCAACATAGCCCCCACGTGGATATCCGCCGCGGCGGATCGGTGCCGCGAACGGAGAAAACGCAGCAGATCTTTAGGAGGGACCGGAAATGAAATACGCATTCACAGGCGGCGTGATTCTTGACGGCACGCAGGACATGGAGCCGCAGCACGGCAAGACCGTGCTCGTCGACGGCGAGAAGATCGCCGCCATCGTCGACGCGGGCGCGGACATCTCCGGATATGAGCAGATCGACCTTGGCGGAAAGTACATCATGCCCGGCCTGATCAATATGCATATCCATCTGCCGTCCGGCGGAAAGCCGAAGAAAAAAGAGAGCGACCCGAAAAAGCTGGTCAAGCTTATGACGAGGAACGATCTTCTGCGCAAGATCGTCAAGGCCGTCTGCCGCAGCGCGGCGCAGATGCAGCTGAACAGCGGCGTCACGACCGTCAGGACCGTCGGCGGCATCGAAAATGCCGACACGCGCATCCGCGACGACATCGATGCCGGAAAGACCGTCGGTCCGCGGATACTTGCGGCGAACATGGCCGTTTCCGTCCCGGACGGACACATGGCGGGCTCCCTTGCTTATGTTGCCGAGAGCGCGGAGCAGGCGAGAGAACTTGTTGCGAAGATCGCAGAAGATCGGCCGGATCTGATCAAGCTGATGATCACCGGCGGCGTGCTTGACGCAAAGGTCAAGGGCGAGCCCGGCGTGCTGAAGATGCCGCCCGCCTATGTCCGGGCGGCCTGCGACGAGGCGCACCGGCGCGGCTTGCCGGTCGCCGCCCATGTCGAGAGCCCGGAGGGCGTGCGCGTCGCGCTGGAGAACGGCGTGGACACCATCGAGCACGGCGCGAAGGCGGATGACGAGATCATCGCGCTGTTCAAGGAAAAGCACGCGGCGCTGATCACCACCATCTCCCCCGCGCTCCCCTTCGCGCTGTTCGACCGCTCCGTCAGCCATGCGACCGAGCTGTCGCAGTTCAACGGCAAGATCGTTTTTGAGGGCATCATCGACTGCGCCGAAAAATGCCTCGAAAACGGCATCCCCGTCGGTCTGGGGACCGACACCGGCTGCCCGTTCATCACCCACTACGATATGTGGCGGGAACTCGTCTATTTCCACAAGTATTGCGGCGTGTCGAACAAGTTCGCGCTCTATACCGCGACGAAGAGGAACGCCGAGATCGCGCATATCGACGACATCACCGGCACGGTCGAGCCGGGCAAGTGCGCCGACCTTATCGTTACCGATGATGACCCGCTTGACGACCTCAAAGCGCTGCGCCATGTGACGATGGTCATGGCGCGAGGACACCTGATCCGCAAGCCCAAGGTCAAGAAATACGAAAACGTCGAGCGCGAACTGGACAAGTTCCTTTGATCCCGTTTTGACGAGATGAGCAAGGCCCTGCGTATCGTTTTTTTCGATACGCAGGGCCTCGTTTGGTTTATCGTACTTGCAAAAATCCGGCCTCGAACGCGTCGGGGAACATAAAGCGTTTTTCGCCCCGATCAAAGCTGACGGTCACGTAGCCGCCGCCAAGTTCGATCACCTTGCCGGTGCCGAATTTGGCGTGCGATACGGCCGCGCCGACAAAAACGCCGGAAACATCGACCTTCGGCTTTTCGGGCGGCACGGGCTTTGCGGGAACGACGGGCGGCTTCACGCCGTAGGCGGCCGTGACCAGTTCCGGCCCGGCCGACTGCGGCCGGACGGGCGCGGGCGCCGCGGGCGGCTCCGGTTCCTCGTCTGCTTCCGGAACATCGGCTTCATCGATTTCCGGTGCATCCATCGTGGACTGCTGGTTATAGAACAGCAGCTCATACTCCTTGCGTTTGACCACGGTATCCCAACCGCCGACATCCTCGTTTTCGTGCCGGTCAAGGCCGGTATAGGAAAGGCTGGCATCCTCGTAGCGCTTGAATTTGAAGATGGCATCGTTCATCAGGCTGGCGTTGAATACGTTCAGCTCTACCAAGAGATCGAAGTCCTTCACGTCCAGACCCGTCACTTTTTTGAACAGTCCCGGCTCCAGCTGCGTGATCACATCCTTCAGCGAGCGTTCCCGGTGATCCGTCAGGTACATAAAGATCGGCACACGGGTGGCAAACTTGATGAGCTTCTCCTGAATCTGCTTCCGCATGGATTTGTATTCTTTTTCTTCCTCGGAGATCTCCTTCTTCTCCTCCTTGGTGAGCTCCTTGCCCTTTTCTTTCTTGGCCTTTTTCACGCTTTCCGACTTGTTGATGATGGTTTCGATGTCCGCGTTCAGGCTGCGGAACCCTTCGATCTTCATCAGGGCTTCCATGGCCTCTTGGTTGGCCATCAGCCGCCGGAGCGTGTCGTTGTCCACGTTGACCAGCAAAGCCGATTCCCAGCGCTTGGCCAGCAGCGTGGCCGAGGTGCCCGCCATGGCGATGTCCAGAATATCCTGCGCGTCGATCTGCTTCATGGTGCTGCCGTCGTAGGCCAGGACGGGCAGGAAATTGATGAACTCCGCCACTTTTCTTTCCGGATCGGCTTCGTTCACGTTCAGGCGGCAGGAATAGTCCGAGATCTGCTTGAGCGCGCGGTCCAGCGCGAAATCGAACACATAGCACTCGTACTTCATGATCTGATCGGCGCCGCCGCCGGTGCGCACCGTCCACGGGGACTGCACCCGGAACGCCGCTTGGAAATAGGTCTCCGGGCTTTTTAGATTTCGCAGCATGAAGATACCCGTCCACGGCCTGACCGTCACGCCGGTGGTCAGCTTGCCGCAGGACAGCGTGATGGTCTTGGTTTCCAGCGGGTCACCCATGGATCTCAGCACCGGCTCCAGCGCATCCACGCCAATGCCCGCCTTGCCCCCGGCGCAGACATTGATGCGGTAATCGTGATAAAAGCTGTTCTGTTTTTGCCGGAGCAGGTTATCCATCGCATAGCAGCTGGCCACATTGGGCAAAAACCAGAAGGTGTGCGACAGGACGTTCAGCAGCCGGGTATCGGAAAACGGCATGGGCGGGCGCTTGTCCTGCCCCAGCTTCATATCGTCTACGCTGGCCGGAAGGTATGATCCGCGGATCAGATCCAGCCACTTCTGCACCTCGTTCTCGTAGACGAAGCGGGCAGTCTCCGGCTTGTTTTTCTCCCCGTATTTGGCCGAGAAGAACACGTTGAGATCGAATTCGTCGAATTGCCCCTGCATGGCGATCTGTCGGATGCTGTCCGGGATGCGGTAGGTCATCATCACCATCCGGGGCAGCGCCGCATAGGGGTTGTCCGTGGTGCCGTCCCAGTTCTCTTTTGCCCGCTGTTCGTCGGAATAGGTCCAGTTATAGATCTGATCCTCGATAAATTCACCGCTGTTGATGGCGCGAAACGGCGTTCCCGACAAAAACAGATAATACGATGTGGTGATGGGCAGGAAGGTCTCATTATAGGCGTTGTCGGCCTCATCCTTCTTGTACTTCTCCAGATCGAAGTCGTAATCTTCGTCCTCGTTGTCCATCTCAAACAGCTTTTTGGCATTGTCCCGCCACGCGCCGAAATGGTATTCGTCAAAGATCACGATGTCCCAGTTGGTGGTATGTACCCATTCGTTTTTGGCCTTGATGCCGCCGCTCTCGTTGGTGCCGAGATAATCCTGAAAAGAACCGAAACAGACGATGGGGCGGGACAGGTCGGCGTCCTCATAGCGCATTCCGTCCCGGCAGATGAATTGCCAGCCCTCAAAATCCTTGTGGGTCATCAGATCTTCTTCCCACGCCGCCTCGACAGCGGGCTTGAAGGTCAGCACAAGGATCTTTTTCAGTTCCATCCGTTTGGCCAGTTCGTAAGCGGCGAAGGTCTTGCCGAAGCGCATTTTGGCGTTCCACAGAAATTTCGGCGCACGGTCCGGCGCGTCCTGCTTGGCGGCGCGGAAATAGGCGATGGTCTTGTTGACGGCCTCCGCCTGCTCCGGGCGCATGGCAAAGGTGCGGGTGCGGTTTTCTTCGTTGGCGGTGTCCGTCTTTACCGCCAGCACCGCCGCCTCCAGTTCATCTATCGAACAGCGGAACCATTCGCCGCCGACGGCGGCGATCTTTTTGCGCCGGAGCATCCGGTGCACGTCATGGTCGGTAAAGCAGGAGCCGTCCTCCCGCATGGCCGAGGTGCGGTACACGATCTCATAGGGCACTTTGCCGTCCGGGCGCTTGGTGGGGTACTGCTGCGCCACCCGCCGGTCGACGTCCTTTTCGGTGTAGCCGACCTTCAGCAGGCCGGCGTAATCGGGGCTCAGCTCCCGGTAGGCATAGATCATCGGATGGACCGCCGGCCGCTGGGGGAAGAAATCCGGTTGCGGCATTATTCCTCACCTCCGGTCAAGTCCATCGGTTTTATCATTGACTCGATAAAAGCTATTTCTTCATCGGAGAGATCATATTTGGCATAAAGCTCTGCGTCTGTCCAAGGCTTGGAGAAGTCCTGTATGGGAACAAATAAGAAACTGTCTTTGGTAATGTGGATCGATGTGAGAGCCTGCAATAATAAAAACCTGAAAAATCTTGTTCTGACGTAGGAGGTCATATTGTCAGCCGTTTCACGGTTTTCAAAAGTCCCCAAAACCAAATACGTTTCAGTGCATATTTCATTAGGCTCGATAATTTGTAA
>JAJXDX010000197.1 GCA_021640185.1 Oscillospiraceae bacterium
CACCAGCACCGTGCGGCAGCGGCGGTACTGCCACAGCCCGCGCACGCGCGCGGCGATGGCCGCATCGCAGGCGGCGCGCTCGTCGGCGGGCATCTCCTGCCGCAGACGGCGATACTTCTCGCGCAGCGCCGTCTTGACCGGCCGGATGTCGTTCACGGGCATTGCAGCGACCGGCGGAGCTGCTCCGCCGCCTCCGCCGAACAAAGCCGCCGCACCAGCTCCAGCGCGAAGGCCATCGCCGTCCCCGCCCCGCGCGAGGTGGTGAACGGCCCGTCGGTCACGACGGCGTCGGTGCCGACCGACGCACCGGTCAGTTCCGGCTCGAAGCCGGGGAAGCACACGGCCCGGCGGCCGTCCAGCAGCCCGGCGTGCCCCAAGATCGACGGTGCGGCGCAGATCGCGCCGACCGGCAGCGCATGCCGGACGGCGTGCGCCAAGGCGCGCTGCACGGTGCCGCTCTGCTCCAAGTTTTTCGTGCCGGGCATCCCGCCCGGCAGGATCATCGCCGTCATGTCGTCAAGCGTCAGTTCGTCCTCGCCGATGTCCGCCGCCACGCGGATGCCGTGCGCCCCGCAGGGCGTGCGGCTGCCGATGCCGACGGTGCGCACGTCCAGCCCGGCGCGGCGCAGCAGATCCACCGGCGTCAGCGCCTCGATCTCCTCGAAGCCGTCCGCCAAAAATACAAAGATCACCGTTCATCCCCCGTTCGTTTTTTATCCCCGCACCGCCAGATGCGGCATGATCAGTGCCGCCAGCCGGCGATGGATCTCGTCCGGCGGCAGCGGCTCGCCGTCCTCGGCGCACGGCAGCACGGCCCAGCCGCGCTTTTCGGCGGCATAGAGCGCCGCGCGGCGGCACGCCGCCAGATAGGATAGATCCCGCTCGTGGATGTCGCGGCGGCTCTCGTCCCCGTCATATCTTTGCCGCAGCAGACGCTGCGATACCTCCAGCGGCATATCCAAAAACACCACCGCATCCGGCACGGGCAGCCCGAGCTTGCCGTATTCGTAGTCCTCCAGCCATGCAAGGAACCCGTCCCACCGTTCCGGCGGCAGCTTGGTCATCTGATGGATCGCGTTGGAGGTGGTGTAGCGCGCCGCCACGATCGGCACGCCAGAGAGATAGTCCTCCTGCCAGAATTTTTTGAAGCTGATATACCGGTCGACGGCATAGAACGACGACGCCGCATAGGCGTTGACCGCCTCGGGCGAACCGCCGAGCTCCCCGGCCAGATACATCCTGACCGGCGCGCTGCTCGGCTGGGCATAGTCCGGGAAGCTGATCTGCCGGTAATGCGCGCCGGCCGCGGACAGCGCCCGGTCGAGGAGATCCAGCTGCGTGGATTTGCCGCAGCCGTCCAGCCCGTCGATCACGACGAGATGACGGTCGTCACTCATGCCGATCCTCCGTCCCATGGGCCATGGCAAGGTACTGCGCCCGCACCTCGGCGGCGTGACCGCAGCTCATCTTGCCCTCGCGGCACGCACCGTGGACGCAGGACGGCCCGGCGTTTTTGAACAGATGCGGCGCGACGCCCATGCACAGCGTATACATCTGCTCCGCCAGTTCCCGGATCTCCCACTGGGCGCGGCGGCAGCAGCGATGACGGAAGAAGTTCTGCAGCGAGCGGGCGTTCATCGTCATCATGATCTTGGTGGTGCAGGCGTTCGGCAGCACGAAACGTGCGTCCTCGATCGCCTTTTTCTCCGCCGCCCGGGCGGCGGCCTTCTCGTCCATGCCGTCGGAGAGCATCTGCCGCAGGTGCTTTTCCTTCAGCAGCGCGGTCAGGCGGTCGTAATGCGCCTGATCCTCCGCCATGGCGCGGCGGTATTCGTCCGCTGCCTCGGGAATGCTCTCGATCTCGGGCGGGAGGACGTATTCGAACGCCTTCTCGCGCACATAGCGCTGGCTCTGCACGCTGTACGAGGCGATCCGGTGCCGCGTCAGCTGCGCCAGCAGCGAACGGGACACCCCTTCGATCCCGAAGGTGAACACCGCGTGCTCGATCGGGCTCTCGTGCCCGATCGAGCTTAGCATATCGACGAAGGAAGCGGTCTTTTCGTCGGTCAGGCCGTCGGTAACGGTGCCGATGTCCGCCGCGGAATAGCACAGTTTCGCCGACGCGGCGACCAGCCGCTCCGGATCCGGCGTGTGTGCGATAAGGGTCACTTTCATGCTCGATCTCTCCTTTATAGAGGGATTATAACAGGATCCGGCACCGTTTTCAATAGCAAGCGAAAAAAAGACTTGCACGATCCGCCGGATCGTGGTATATTGGACACAAACGCATCGACCGAGAGAGTAAGCACCCCATCCCCCGCCCCAGAGAGGGACGCATCCGCTGCAAGCGTCCTGCGGAGGGCCGTGCCGAAGTTCACTCGCGAGCGGCCGCGCTCAAATGCCGATATCGACAGAGTAGGCGCGGACGGCCGGGACCGTTATCCGCCACGAAAGTGTTTGCTTTTGCAAAAAACAGGGTGGTACCGCGGAGCGCATGGCTTCGTCCCTATCGTCGGGGGCGGAGCATTTCTTTTTGCCTGCAAACGACAAGGGCCATGGCAAGAATATCGAAGAGAGGATGATCCCATTGAGCATGAAGGAACAACTGGAACGCCTGCGCAGCGATACGCTGGGCGAGCTGGACGGCATCAAGGCACCCAAGGAGCTGGAGGATCTGCGCGTCCGCCTGCTGGGCAAAAAAGGCACGCTGACCGGCCTGCTGCGCGGCATGGGCACGCTGCCGGCCGAGGAGCGCCCGCAGATGGGGCAGCTGGTCAACCGGCTGCGCACGGAACTGGACGAGGCCATCGTCGCCAGATCCGCCGCCATTCAGGAGGAGCTGCAGAAGGCGCGCCTGTCCGCGGAGCGGATCGACGTGACGATGCCGGGCAAAAAGGTGCCCGTCGGCGGGCTGCACCCGCTGTCGGTCGTGCTCGACGACATCATCGACATCTTCCAGTCGATGGGCTTCGACGTCGTCGACGGGCCGGAGGTCGAAACGGACTATTATAACTTCCAAGCGCTCAACGTCCCCGCCGACCACCCCGCCCGCGATATGCAGGATACGTTCTATCTGGCGGACGATCTGCTGCTGCGCACGCAGACCTCTGCCGCGCAGGCGCGCACCATGGAGGAGCGCCGCCCGCCGATCCGCATCATCTGCCCCGGCCGCGTCTACCGCGCCGACGAGGTCGACGCGACGCACTCGCCCGTGTTCCACCAGATCGAGGGTCTGGTGATCGACAAGGGCATCACGATGTGCGACCTCAAGGGCGTGCTCGAGCAGTTCGCGCACGAGATCTACGGCCCGGAAACGAAGGTGCGCTTCCGCCCGTCGTTCTTCCCGTTCACGGAACCCAGCGTCGAGGTCGACGTGTCCTGCTCCGAGTGCGGCGGCAAGGGCTGCCGCGTGTGCAAGGGCGCCGGCTGGATCGAGATCTTGGGCGCGGGCATGGTGCATCCGCGCGTGCTGAAGATGGGCGGCATCGACCCGGAGGAGTACACCGGTTTCGCCTTCGGCATCGGCCTTGACCGCCTGACCACTACCCGCTATAAGATCAGCGACATCCGCCTGCTGTTCGAGAACGACGAGCGTTTCCTCGAGCAGTTCGACCGCTGAAGGAGGGGAACGATATGAATATCTCACTAAGCTGGCTCAAGCGCTATGTAGACATCGATGTCCCCGTCGGCGAGCTGTGCGACCGCATGATCCGCGCGGGCTTTGAGGTCGAGAGCATCCAAGACCTGTCCGCGAACATGAAGAACGTCGTCGTCGGGCGCATCACCGCGCTCGAGCCGCACCCCGATTCCGATCACCTGCAGATCTGTCAGGTCGACGTCGGCGGGCAGACGCTGCAGATCATCACCGGCGCACAGAACGTGTTCGTCGGCGCCACCGTCCCGGCGGCGCTGAACGATTCCTATCTGCCGAACGGCGCGCACATCAAAAACGGCAAGCTGCGCGGCCTGCCGTCCAACGGGATGCTCTGCTCCGGCGAAGAGTTGGGGCTGAAGGCGGGCGACTTCCCGCGCTGCGAGGAATACGGCATCCTGATCTTGGACGGCAGCTATGTCCCCGGCACCGATATGCGCGAGGTGCTGCACCTCAACGACTATATCATCGATTTCAAGATCACCGCCAACCGCCCGGACTGCAACTGCGTCCTCGGCGTCGCGCGTGAGGCGGCCGTCGCGCTGGGCAAGCCCTTCCATGCGCCGCAGCCGACCTATCACACCTGCGGCGGCGACATCCGCGACGTGATCGACATCACGGACGAGGACTACGACCTGTGCCCGCGCTACATGGGGCGCGTGGTCAAAAACCTGCGCATCGGCGAGTCGCCCGACTGGATGAAACAGTGCCTGCGCGCCGCCGGGATGCGCCCGATCAACAACATCGTCGACATCACGAACTTCGTCATGCTCGAAACGGGGCACCCGATGCACGCCTTCGACCGGCGCGACATCCGCGGCGGCAAGATCGTCGTGCGCCGCGCTGCGGACGGCGAGCAGATCACGACGCTCGACGGCAAGGAGCATACGCTGAACAGCGATATGCTCGTCATCGCCGATGCCGAGGGCCCGTCGTGCCTTGCGGGCATCATGGGCGGCCTTGACAGCGAGATCAAGGACGACACGACCGACCTGTTCCTCGAAAGCGCCAAATTCCGGCGCGACAACGTGCGCCGCACGGCGCGCGCGCTGGGGATGCGCACGGAGGCCAGTTCCCGGTACGAGCGCGGCGTCGACGTCGTCGGCGTCGAATACGCCATGGAGCGCGCGCTGTGCC
>JAJXDX010000198.1 GCA_021640185.1 Oscillospiraceae bacterium
GGCAGACAGGGGGAACCCCGCCTGCCCGAACGGGGCGGCGTTTTTGCTGCCGTCCGCGGGTGCGGACGCGGTTTTTTCCCCCGGATCTGCGGATGGAACGAAAACCGCGTCGGTGTGCACACAGGAACTGCCGGTGTGCACAGACGAAAGGCTGACGTCTTTGCTGTCGTTTGCGGTCGGGACGAAAACCGAGGCGGTGTGTGTGTGGGTGCTGCCGGTTTGTTCAGACGAGTTGCTGACGTTTTCGCTGTTATTTGTGGTCGGGACAAGGAAAAAATCGGGGTGGCGGAGGAGAAAACGGGCGACGGCCAGCTCGTCCTCTTCGGGGGCGAAGGTGCAGGTGGAATAGACCAGCCGCCCGCCCGGCCGGACGGCGAGGGCAGCGTTGTCCAGGATCTCGTCCTGCCGGGCAGCGCAAAGGCGGATGTTGTCGATGCTCCAGCCGGAAAGGGCCTGCGGCTCTTTCCGGAACATCCCCTCGCCGGAGCACGGTGCGTCGACGAGCACGGCGTCGGCCCATCCGGCAAGCGCCCGGCACAGCCGCCCCGTGTCGCCGGACGACACGACGGCGCTGCGCACGCCGCACCGCTCGAGGTTCTGCTGCAGGATGCGGGCGCGCGCGGGCACGTATTCGTTGCACCACAGCACCCCTTTTCCGCGCATGGCGGCGGCCAGCTGTGTCGATTTGCCGCCCGGCGCGGCGCAGAGATCGAGCACCCGCTCGCCCGGCCGCGCCGCCAGCACGGCGGCGGGGACGGTGGCCGACGGCTCCTGCATATAGTATGCCCCGGCGTGGTGCAGCGGATCGCTGCCTGCCTTGAAGGGCGTATCCCCTTCCGGCGGCAGGCAGAACACGTCCGGCGCGAACGGCGCCGGCGTCAGCGGCAGCGGGAAAAGCGGCAAGAACGTGTGCACGTCGATTTTTAGCGTGTTGACGCGCAGCCCGCGCCGACGCGGCGCATCCAGCGCGGCGGTGAACGCCGGCCATGCGCTGCCGAGCAGCGGCTGCATCCGGGCGATGAACTCGCGCGGCAGATCCATCCGGGTCCCTCCTTTGGGATAAAACGGCCGCGCAGCGTTAGCTGCGCGGCCTGACGGTCATTGCTCGGGTTTTTCCTGCTCGTCCAGCGCCGCTTGGATCGCGCGGGCAAGCTGATCGGGGCAGGACGTGCCCTTCGATCCGCAGTGGATGCCGGACAGGCGACGGACGGCCTCGTGCGCGTCCATGCCGTCGACCAGACGGGCGACGCCCTGTGTGTTGCCGTTGCAGCCGCCGTCGAAGCGCACGTCGACGACGCGGCCGTCTTTGATGTCGAAGGTCACGCCGCGGGAACAGACGCCCTGCGGCCGATACGAGAATGCCATGATGATCCGCTCCTTTTCGTTTTTTCGTCAGCCGGTGCGCGTCTGTCGGCGCGCCCGGAAGTTACGCATGAGCTGCGGGGCGTTCTCCGGCAGGTCGGCGTAGCCGATCGGCCGCAGGATGTGGGAATACATCCCGTGGAAATCGCTGCCGCCGGTGGCGAGCAGCCCGTGCCGCGCCGCCAGCTGTGCCAGATCGCGGCACTGCTGCTCCGTCTGCTCCGGATGCCACACCTCGATGCCGTCCAAAAGATCCTCGGCGATCAGCTCTTCCATCAGCGCCTCGTTATGATAATGGCACGGGTGCGCCAGCACCGCCAGACCGCCCGCCTCGCGGATGCGGCCGATGACCGTGCGCACGTCCGGATAGTCCATGCGCACCAGCGCACAGCCGCCTTCGGGCGAGAACAGCTTATCGTACACCGGGCCGTAGATCCGGTCGGTGTAGCCCGCGTCCATCAGCGCGTGCATGATGTGCTGCTTGTACACCGCGTTGCTGCCGGAGGCACAGCGCGTGATCATGTCCGGCACGATCGGGTAATAGCGCAGCACCTTGCGGATCATCTCCGCCGCCGCGGCGCGGCGCGCGGTGCTGATGTCCCGGCACAGCCCCTCCAGCCGGTCGGGGCTGGAGCTGAGATAGCCCAGCACGTGGACCTTGCCGCCGCGGACGGGATCCTTGGCCGAGAATTCGACGCCGTGGATCACGTCGATCCCCAGGCGGCGTCCGGTCACGACGGCGCGCGTCGCGCCGACGACGGCGTCGTGGTCGGTGACGGCCAAAGCGGACAGCCCGCGCCGCCGGGCGACGGCGAGCAGCTCGTCGATCCCCAGCGAGCCGTCCGAGATCTTGGTGTGACAATGCAGGTCGATGGACATAGCCGTGTTCTCCTCCCGCGCCGTCGTCCCCCTCATGGTCGGCGGCGCTTTGCCGTTCCTCTTTTTTCTACAACATTCCCATTATACTATGCCCTGCCGCCGAAAAGCAAGAAAAAGTTGCACCGTTTTTAAAAATCGATCGTTTTGTACCGGGCGGGTCAGACTGCGGGTCGTTCGTCCGGTGTCCTTTGCTGCGGGCAGATGCGCGTCCGGTCTGCTTGGATGAAAGGGACGGCAGGCGCGGGCGGCGTTGACAAAATGCAGGCGCCGATCTATAATGATGCCGGAACGTCCACATGCCCCGACATCGTCTCGGAGGCGATGACGATCCTTTGCCAACGGCAAACGACCGGAGAACGCTGTTTTCCCCATGGGAGGTCTTCGGTCAGGTCATGACCGGTGCGGCGGGATAAAAAACGAAAAAAGGATGATCGGTATGACGGAAGGGAAACGGCTGATCGGCATGGCAAGCTTCGTCTGGAGCGGCGGGGAGGGGCCGAACCGCTATCTTGACCTGTGGCAGACGTTCGCTCTGCCGCAGGAGAACGACCGGCCGGTGCACCTGTGCATCAGCGCCGATTCCCGCTATGCCGTGTGGGTCAACGGCACGTACGTGCCCGCGTGGCAGTATGCCGATTATCCGGAATATAAGGTGTTCGACGAGATCGACATCTCGCCCCTCGTCCGTCCGGGCGAGAACCGGCTGGCGGTGCTCGGCTATTTTCAGGGCGAGGACAGCTCCGTCTACCGACTGGGGCGCGCGGGCGTCTGCTTCGCCGTCGCGGCGGGGGACACGCCTGTCGCGCTCAGCGGCGGGCAGACGCTGTGCCGCGAAACGCGCACCTACCGCAGCGGCGAGGTGGAGCGGATCACCGGGCAGCTGTCGTTCTCGTTTAGGTACGACGCGGCGCAGGACGACGGCTGGCGCGATGACGGCTACCGCCCCGGTGCGGACTGGCATCCGGCGCAGCCGACGGGATACGCGCCGCAGCTGTTCCCCCGGCCGATCCGGCAGATGGAACTGATGCCCGCGCGCCCGGCCGTGCCGGTCGCGCAGGGGCTGCTGTTCGGTGACGATCCGGCCCTGCCGGTCGGCGACCGGATGATGGCCGCGGCGCTGGCGTTCCGCTCCCCCGCGGAGCTGTGCGGCGCGGGAGAATTGCCCGTCCTGCCCGCGGAGGGCGGCATCCCGCTTTCTGCCGATGCGGCGTGCGACGGCGTGTGGATCGTGCTCGACCTTTCGGCCGAGGAGTCCGGTCTGTTCACGCTGGACATCGAGCTTATGCAGGCGGCGGAGATCCTGATCGGCTACGGCGAGCATCTGGACGATCTGCGTGTGCGCACGGCGATCGACGGGCGGCAGTTCGCGGCGGTGTACCGCGCGCGGGCCGGCCGGCAGACGTTCATGCACGCCTTCAAGCGCTTCGGCGGGCGGTACATCCAGCTGCACGTGCTGGCTCCCCGCTGCACGCTGTACTATGCCGGGCTGCGCCCCACGCCGTATCCGGTGACGGAGCGCCCCGCTTTTCTTTGCGACGATACGCTGCACACGCGGCTGTACGCGGTCGGCTGCCGCACGCTGCGCCTGTGTATGCACGAGCATTATGAGGACACCCCGTGGCGGGAGCAGGCGCTCTACGCCATGGACGGGCGCAACCAGATGCTGTTCGGGTACTATGCCTTCGGCGAAACGGCGTTCGCCGCCGCGTCGCTGCGGCTGCTCTCGCTCGGGCTGCGCCCGGACGGCCTGCTGGAGCTGTGCGCCCCCGCCCGCGTACCGGTCACGATCCCCGCGTTTTCGCTGTGCTTCATCATCGCGCTGCGCGAATACGCGCGGTATGCGAACGATACTGCCCTTGTGCAGGAACTGTGGGGCACGGTGGAGCGGGTGCTGTCGACCTTCGCCGAAAAGGCGGCCGAGATCGGCGGCGTTCTGCCGCCGCGTTTTTGCGGCGAGCAGATGTGGAACTTTTATGAATGGCAGCCCGGTCTGGACGGCGCCGTGTGCGGCGGCTGGCCGGGCGAGGAAACGGTGATCGACGCGCCGCTGTGCGCATTTTATGCCATGGCGCTGCGCGACGCGGCGGAGTTGGCGCAGTCGACCGGCCGGCCGGAGATCTCGGCGCAGTACCGGCAGCGGTACGCGCAGGTGCGCGGCGCGGCGCAGTGCTTCTGGGATCCGGCGGCGGGCGTGTATGCCACCACCCGGCAAAACGGGGAGAACACGCATCATGCGGAGCTGACGCAGGCACTGTTCGTCTGCGCCGGGCTGGCGGGGGAGCACGAGGACGCGCTGTGCCGCCGTCTGGCCGCGCCGGAGGGGCTGATCCCGGTCACGCTCAGCTGCACGGTGTGGAAATACGATGCGCTGATGACGCGGCCGCAGCGGTATGCCCGCACCGTGGCGCAGGACATCGCCCGCACCTTTGGTGCGATGCTGGCGCGGGGCGCGACCTCGTTTTGGGAAACGGCGCGCGGACAGCTGGATTTCTCCCGCGCGGGCAGCCTATGCCACGGCTGGTCCGCCGTGCCGGTGTATTT
>JAJXDX010000199.1:0-387 GCA_021640185.1 Oscillospiraceae bacterium
CCGCCGTAGCGCTCCGGACGCTTTAAGCGGTTCCACGTATCGTATGCCTTGCGAGCGTCGGCCTCCTCGAGCAGCAGCCGCTCCTCGACGACGTCCTCGCCCTCAACATTGACCTCTCGCTCGAGGATATGGTATACCCGCCCGTCGTAGCGGAAACGGAAACGGCGGCTGCCGATCGCATGCTCGCCAAGGGTGAAAAACTCGCGCTGAACGCTGTTCTGCTTTGTTCCAGCCATAGGTATAGACCTCCCATCGGTCCGATCGACCGCTATGATCATACCGCAAAATCACGCATCTGTCAACTGTTTTCCGCGTTATCCGCGGCGCATCTGCCGCAAAAACAGCAGCACGGCGGCCGCAGCCGTCACCACGGCATAGCCAAGCACC
>JAJXDX010000199.1:397-4781 GCA_021640185.1 Oscillospiraceae bacterium
CCCACCACAGATGCGGGAAGATCCCGGAATACTGCCCGGCAAGTACCGCCCGCTCCAGATCCACGGCGTGAACGAACGGCAGCAGATCGGCGACCCGCTTGAACGCCCCGCCCACCAGATCCAGATCGAACCATGCGCCGGACAGCCATGCCGTCAGGTTGGTCAATAGCGCGCCGCAGACGCCGCCCACCGGCTTGACCCCCAGCACGCTGCCGCACAGCAGGCCGAGCGCGATGAACAGCAGCGCCGCCGGGATCTGCAGCAGCACGGCCCACAGCAGGCGCACATCGAAGGGCAGCCCCAGCGCGACCGCCGCCAGACAGGTGACGACGCTTTGCGCCAGCGCGATCGGCAGCAACGGCAGAGCATAGCCCAAAATGATCTCGGCCGCGGTCAGCGGCGTGGTGTACAGCCGCGTCAGCAGCGCCGTTTCCCGGTCGCGCGAAACGAGCAGCGCAGAGAACAGCGTCATGAACGACAGACCGAACACCATGATCCCCGGCGTCAGCCGCGCGATCGCGAACAGCTCGACCGGCACGTTCGCCTGGATCGCACTGAGCAAAAGCAGCAAAACGAGCGGGAACCCCAGCCCGAAGGCAAGATCCAGCGGATCACGCAAGATCTCCCGCGCCACACGCAGCGAAAAGCTGCCGCATCGCCTCAACATCCGCTTTCCCCCTTCACGATCCGGATGAACGCGTTCTCCAGCGTCCCGCAGCCGGTCTTTTCCTTCAGTTCATCCGTCGTTCCCAAGGCAAGCAGCCGCCCACCGCGCATGATCGCGATGCGGTCGGCCAGTTCCTCGGCCTCTTCCATGTAATGCGTGGTCAGCACGACGGTGGTATGTCCCTTCAGCGCGCGGATGATGTCCCACAATTCCGCGCGCGCCAGCACGTCCAGCCCCAGCGTCGGTTCGTCCAAAAACAGGATCTGCGGATCGGCCAGCAGCGCCATCGCCAAGCTCAGCCGCCGCTGCCAGCCGCCGGACAGCCGCCCCGCCTTTTTGCGGCGCACCTCGTCCAGCCCCAGCTGCGCCGACAGCCATGCGATGCGCTGCTGCCGCTCCTCGCGCGGCAAACCGTACACGCCGCCCATCAGCGCCAAGTTCTCCTCCACCGTCAGGTTCGGCGCAACGGCCGTTTCTTGCGGCGATACGCCGATCAGGCGCTTGACCTGCGCCGGCTCGCGCACGACACTGTGCCCGCACAGCAGCGCATCCCCTGCCGTGGGCGGCGTCAGTCCGCACAGCAGCCGCACCGTGGTGCTTTTGCCCGCACCGTTGACCCCCAGCAGCGCAAAAAGTTCCCCCTGCCGGACGCAGAGGTCCAGCCCGTCGACCGCCGTCACGTCTTTATACCGTTTGGTCAGCCCCGTCGTTTCGATCGCGTTTTCCATCGGTCCGTCCCCCTTCCTGCAGCGCCTTGTGGCGCATCCGCAGCCCGTTGTAACCGTCCGTCAGCATCATGCTGACCAGTTCCTCGTCCCAATCCAGATATTCGGTGACATACAGCGCGGCGATGCCGTGCACGATCACCCACATCTCGACCTGCAGCAGATACGCCCGCTCCGGATCCAGCCCGGTCTGCCGGGCGACCAGAGCGGCCAGCTGCCGCCCCTTCGTGTCGGCGGCCGCGCGCTCCTGCGCCGTCCGGCGGCGCATATACAATAGCGAGAACAGTGCCCGCTCCTCCTTGGCAAAGCGGATATATGCCATGCCGGAAGCCTTATACGGCGGATATACGCCCGCCCGGATCTCCTGCGCCGTCCGCTCGTCGAGCAGAGCCTCCGCCGCGGCCAGCACGGCCGCGCGCACCTCCTCCATGCCGGAGAACGCACCGAAGATCGGCTTGGCGGAGCAGCCCAGCCGCGCCGCGAGCGCCCGCGCCGTCAGGGCGTTCTCCCCTTCTTCGCGCACGAGCGACAGCGCAGCCTGCACGATCTGCTCGCGCGTGTATCGGTTTTTTGGCGGCATGAACGACACCTCTCTTTTCGGAAACGAACGTTGCGCAACATTCGTTTCCATTATGATAGCACGGTCGCTTCGTCTTGTCAAGGGCTTTGCCGCGCAAAACGCAGGAACGCCCGCGGCCCAAAGAGGGCCGCGGGCGTTCCTGCGCCGCGAGCGAGCGGTGCGTCGCTAAGCGTGCGTCGCTCAGTTCTTCTTCACGAAGGACAGGCAATCGGTGCACTGATCCTGCGTGGGATCGCACTCGTGCGTGCCGACGCGGATGCTGTCGAGCGCGCAGTAGTCCTCGCACGAGCAGTGGTTGCTGCAGGAGGACACGGAACAATGGATGCTCTTGTTCGCCTTTTCCATGATGGATGCTCCTTTCCGACGTCAAAGTCCGCTGCGGTGGGCGTCGCCGACGACTGCCGGTGACGGATACAGTATGCCCGGACGCGCACGGACTATGCGCCGGTAAGCGCGGAAAGCTCGCCGAAGGTGTAGCCTAAATTTTCCCATTTCGTCAGCAATTCGTCAAGGATGTCGGCATTCGTGGCGGAGGTGCTGTGCAGCAGCACGATCGCGCCGGGATGGATGCGGGGGATCAGCTTGCCGAACGCCTCGTCGGCCGAGGGCTGCTTATCGGCATACCAATCGACATAAGCAAGGCTCCAGAAAAAGGTATGATACCCCAGTTCCTTGGCCATGGCCAGATTTTGCTCGCTGTATTTGCCCTGCGGCGGACGGTAGAGCTTTTTCATCGGCTGGCCGATCAACTCGGCATATTTGCGCTCCACGCCGTCAAGCTCTTTTTTGAAGCTCTCCAATGTCGCGATGGCCGACATATCGGGGTGATGCTCCGTGTGGTTGCCGACGGTGTGGCCTTCCGCCACCATGCGGCGCACCAGATCCGGCGCGGTATCCAGATAATGCCCCACGACGAAGAACGTGGCGTGCGCGCCGTGTTTTTTCAGCGCGTCCAAGATCTTGGCGGTGTGGCCGTTCTCGTAGCCCGCATCAAAGGTCAGATAGATCGTTTTTTGCCCCGTATCGCCCAAAAAATGCGCATCATATGCGGCCAACTGCTGCACCGAGGCGTTGCCGACCGGCGGCTGCCCCTCCTGCGGGAAGCTCAGCCCCCAGTTGCCCGCCTTCCCGGCCGCAGCGACGGCGGCGCGCCGCCCGGATACGCCAAGGCCGATCGCTCCGGCCACGATCGCCAGACAGGCCAGCCCGCAAAGCACGATCTGCCGCCGACGGATGATCCAATACATGGTCCTCCCTCCTTACACGGCATCCTATGGCGGCAGCGTGTCCGTTTATGCCGGATAACGCCGAAAAAGCGGAAAAAACCGGCCGCCGCCGGCATATAAGTGATGCAGGAGGGATCGATCATGTGGGAAGGTCTGTTATCACTGCTGTCGCAAATGGTGTTCTTCGTGCTGCACGTGACGAGCGGCAGCTCGTTCCCGAAGCCGATGTCCGCCCGCGAGGAACGGGAGGCGTTCGCCGCCATGCGGGCAGGCGACCCCGCCGCGCGGCAAAAGCTGATCGAGCGCAATCTGCGTTTGGTGGCGCACATCATCAAAAAGCATTACGGCAGCGCACGCGATCAGGAGGATCTGGTATCGATCGGCACGATCGGGCTGATCAAGGCCGTGGACACGTTCGACACCAAAAAGGGCCCGCGGCTGGCGACCTATGCCGCGCGCTGCATCCAAAACGAGATCCTGATGCACTTCCGCAGCGAAAAAAAGACGGCGCAGGATCTGTCGCTGTCCGAGCCGATCGACACCGACAGTGAGGGACGTCCGCTGACCCTGATGGACGTGCTGGCCGAGGAGGACACGATCCCGGATGACCTTGACCGCAAGATGTCCCTAGAAAAGCTGTCGCGCTATCTGGACGAATGTCTGGATGCGCGCGAGCGCGAGGTCATTCGCCTGCGCTACGGCCTCGGCTGCCCCGCGCTGGCGCAGTGGCAGGTGGCAGAAAGGCTGAAGATCTCCCGCTCCTACGTATCCCGGCTGGAAACGCACGCGCTGCGGCAATTGCGCGACCGGTACGAGCGCGGCGACCGCCGCCCTTGACGAACGGGGAAAGAGCGGCTATAATGGCCTTGACACGAAACTGAGGGAGGGAGCGCGATGCCCACCATCCGGCTGCTCGGCCTGCCGCGGCTGCTGTTTGCCCACGCCTACGGCGCAAAACGGTACGAGAGCGTTTTGCAGCCGAACCCGAACACGATCGAGGTCAGCGTCATCACCGCAGGCGAGCTGATCGCCGAGCAGGACGGCGAACGATATGTGCTGCACGAGGGCGACCTGCTGTGCGACCTGTACCGCAGCCCGCTGCACGTCTGTGCGGACGGGCCGCACAGCCACCATACGGTGTGTTTCATCCTGCCGTTCGCCGACGGCGCGCCCGCGGCGGAGGATA
>JAJXDX010000200.1 GCA_021640185.1 Oscillospiraceae bacterium
GCGGTACGCTGTCCGGCGCGCCGGTCGCCACCGTGACCGGCGCCACTTCGGCGCAGCTGACCGGCCTTGCGCCGAACACCGCCTATTATCTGGCCTTTGCCGTGTATGACGAGGCGGGCAACGGCACGGTCTGGTTCGCAGCGGAGCCGGTGACTACCGAAAAGGCCGTCGTGTCCATGCATTATGCCGATCTTTCCGGCTGCACGCACATGGAGGGCAGCGCGGCAGACGACCACGAAAAGCGCTGCCCGGCCCTCGGCACGCTGACGGTGGACGGCAAGGAAGTGCCCGGCTTCACCGGCAAAACGCAGGGCGGCGAAAACGATATGTACTGGAGCGGCGATGCCTACGCCGCCGATGTCGCGTCCGTCGACGACTACGCGGGCGTAAAGTTCTATATCCGCGGCGGCGAAACATCTTTCCGTTTCAGTTTTGCCCTCAAAAACGACGGTGTGCGCAAATACCCTCAGGCCGGCGGCGCGTGCAAGCTCCTTCCGGCCGGGGCAAAGAAGTGGACGAGCGCACCGATGCGGTATTACGGCCCGCAGATCCCGGCCGATTTTACCGGCTGGGTGTATGTCCCGTTCTCGTCGCTCGATATCACGGGCGGCCTGATCGACGGGTTCGAGATCTGGTCGCCCGGTGTGGTGACCGGCCGCGTGCTCGAGGGGCAGGAGATCTACCGTCCCGATCTCGTCGACCGTGACGGCGTGGAGGTCAGCTGGAGCGCCCCGATGTTCGTCCCGAACAACTACGTCGACCGCCGCGGCGACCCGACGGACGAGCCGATCGATCCCGATGCGCCGATCGACCCCGACGCGCCCGCCCTGCCGGGCTACACCGGCGAAAAGGTGGCGTATGCCGACGGCATCACGGTCGCGTCGGTCAAGCTGCCCACGCCCCGCCATCGCCTCACGATCGCCGACCCCATCCCCACGGACCTGTGGACGGATGCGGTGTACACGCAGCTGATCACCAGCAAAACGCCGATCATGCGTCTGCCGATGTTCTCCTCCTCCAAGGAAACGGGCGAAAAAGACAGCGTCGCTCCGGAACTGATCGGCTCGTACTACATCCGCAGCGCGGCGGACGATGTTCTCTCGCCGATCGGCACGGACGGCGGCAAGGCGTTCATGTTCTACATCGAGGTGCCGGATAACGATGAGGAAGTCGAGGTCAAGATCAACAACGCCTTCGTCAAAGACGGTCAGTGGATCAACGCCTTCATTTATAACGGTACCGTGCAGGTGATGGCCACCTCCGAAACGGCGTGGAGCACCCTGCCCGTCAGCGCGTATTACTTCAGCCTGCCCAGTGGCTTCCGGGGCATGGTGCGTGTGCCGTATTCCGCCTATGTGACGACGGACGGCGAGCCGGTGGACGAAACTTACGAGCTGTCCACGATGAACCTGTATATCCCTAACCTGATCGGCGGCGAGCAGAGCGTGACCGTCAGCGCACCGATGATCGTGACGGAGCTCGGCAACAGCGGCCGCGCCGTGTATCTCGACGGCGACACGACCGTCGCACGCGACCTCTTCACCGGCGAGCCGCTGACCGTGCAGCAGGTGAAAAAGGAGATCGCCGTCGGCGACCTCTTCGACGCGCTGCCGGACGCGACGCTGACGCAGAAGGTGACACACGGCGAAGTCGGTTCTACCGTCGTGCCCAAATGGGAAAAGCTCGATGATGCGGCGCGCTATCAGATCGAACTGTATAACAAGACCACCGTCGACGGTCAAGCGAAATACCTGCTGCAGGCGCTCTACAGTACCTACGGGCAGACCCGCCAGCTGCTTACCGGCATCCTGCCGCAGGAGGACTACGTGATCGTGGTGCGCGCCTACGACGGACAAGGCACGCTGCTCGGTATCTACGGCCATGACGCTTTCTCCACGAAGGAGAACGGCACCGATCAGCCGGATCCGAACGATCCGCTGATCCCGACCGACCCGGATGACGGCAGGACCGACGGCCGCGACGACGTCCCCAAGACCGGCGTGGAAGTGCCGCTCGGCGCGGTGGCGGCGCTCGCCGTCTCCGTCGCAGCTGTGTCGATCGCGCAAAGGAAGAAAAAGACCCGTTGATGCTCGGCCGTCACGCCGGATCCGTCAGATCCGGCGTGACGGCCGGAAGACCGCTGCTGCGGGACGCCCCGCAAGAAAGAGAGGAGGCCCCCCCGTGAAGAACATCCCGATCTGCTCCCGACTGACGGCGGCGCTGCTCTGCGTCGTTTTGTGCCTGCTGTCGGCGTCCTGCGGAACGTCCCCGGCCGAAAGCCGGGATACGCCGCTCTCCACCGGGCAGAGCGACATCAGCGCTCCGATCGAAAGCGGACGTCCGACCGGCCCGTCTGTTACGTCCGGCCGGACGACGGCCGGCACGGACGCGCCGGATACGGCACCGACCACCCGCGCACAGGACGGCGATAAAACGCAGGCACCGACGGCAGGCGCAGAAAAACTCGCCGTTTCCATGGATTTCGCCGCCGCGACGAAGGCGCAGGATCTGCGCCTGACCGCGAACCCCTCGCGCGGCTGGCGCACCCATCTGGTGCTAAACATGGACGAGGCGCTGCGCGCCAAGGACGTGACGGCGTATTACCGTCAGCAAAAGGATATCTATTTCAACGTTGCCCCGGACGTCGTGACGACGTGCTATACTTACGTGTACCTCACTGCCTACCGCAGCCGCGACCTGCCGCAGACGGTGCTGGACGCGTTGGATAAATTCTTCGTTTTCGCCCGCAGCAGCGGCTTCACCGTGCTGCTGACCTTCGCCTATTGCGGCGACTTCACGGATCTGTCTACCTGCGCCGATCAGGCCACGATCCTGCGGCATATCAAGCAGCTGGCCCCCGTGGTCAAAAAGAATGCCGACGCGATCCACGCGATCAAGCAGGGCTTCGTCGGCTCGTTCGGCGAATGGGCCGATGTCTACCAAAAACCGGCCGTCGACTATGCCACGGTCACCCGCGCGATCGTGCAGGAGCTTTGCGTCCCGGCCGGTCTGACCTTCATGCACCGGATGCCGGAATATAAAAACACGATCGCCAAAACGGATCCCCTGTATCGGCTCATCGGCTTCGGCTGCGACGCGATGTACGGCGAGCAGACCCGCAAGGGCTGGGAGAGCGCCGGCTTCCAGCTCGGCACGCCGGGCTGGACGCAGGTGTGCGAGGAAGGCGCGTACACGATCCAAGACGGCGAGATGTGTACCAACCGGGCCATGCACGGCTACTACAATGCCGAAACGGGCGGCACGGGCATCATCCCCAAGGGGATCGAGATGATCGCACAGCTCGGGCATCACCGCTATTCGACGATGAGCGTGTGGCACGGGATGTATGACGACCGGGGAAACGACCCGATCATGGACTACTGGAAAAGGGAAACGGTCACACCGGAGATGCTCGACCGGATCGGCGTGGTGTACGACCCGTCGTGGTTCACGGCGGCGACCGGCGGCAAGACCGCCAGGAACTGCTACGAGTTCATCCGCGACCACCTCGGCTACCGCATCGGCCTGCAGCACCTCGACTTCACGGGCAGCGGGAAGGCCGGCTCGTCCGCCACGGCCAAGCTGACGCTCAAAAACTTCGGCTTCGCGGCCGCGCACCGTATGCAAAGCGGCTTCGCTGTGCTCGATAGCAACTATGATGTCGTGTCCGCCGTGCCGGCGGGCGATCCCTCGTCGTGGCATAGCCATGACCCCGATCATTGGAAGGATACCAAGATCCGCACCTACACCGTTTCCGCAAACATCGGGCTGCCGGATAAGCCGGGCAAATACTATCTGGCGTTCTATCTCAAAAACGGGATCGGTCAGTTCGCCCGGACAGCCAACCTGCTCGATATCGCGGGCGGCTATAACGTGATGTGTGCGTTCACCGTGTGACGAAGAAAGGAGCATGACCGTTGATGAAAAAAACGATGCGGCGCATGGCCGCGCTGCTGCTGGTCTGCACATTGTGCATCGGCGCCGTCGGCTGCGGCAAAGGCCCCGCCCAAAGCGACCCTGACCAAGCCTCGTCCGGCCCCTCGACACCGAGCGGCGGCGTTTCCGGCGATCCGTCCCCTTCGACGACGGAGGACAGCGGCGACCTGCTTACTCCGACGAAGGACGACCGCACCTCGGCGACGAAGGCGACGTCGTCTGCGGCGACGACGAAATACAACGACGGTAAGAAGGACGATACCTCGTACATCAAGCCCGCCGGCTCGAAACAGGCGCAGCTGTTCGGCGATCTGCGCGGGACGAAGCTCTATATCAGCGAGTCGGATAACTGGTTCACGCAGAACCTGATGAAGCAGTTCAAGGAAAAGTACGGCGTGGAGGTCATCAACTACGCCTATTCCTTCGCCGAGGAGCAAAGCAAGCTGCCCACGATCGTGCAGACCGGCGACAAAAAGAACTATATCGATGTCGTGACCATGAGCTCTACCGTGGCTCTGCGCTACATCTACAACGGTCTGGTCATGCCGATGGACGACTATCTGGATAAGACCGACAGTGCGTGGAATATGCGCGGCTCCACCGTCAAGCGCTTCGCACCGTATGTCATCGGCGGCAAAACGTACGGCTCCGCCTCGAACTCGTTCATGGAGGACGGCCTGTTCTATAATAAGACTTATATGGAAGAGATCGGCCTGACCGGCGATAAAGACCCGTATAACCTGTATAAAGCAGGCAACTGGACGTTCAAAACGTTTTTGGACACGGCCAAGGCGTGCAAGAAGATGAGCGCCAACGGCAAAAGCGTCAAGACCTACGG
>JAJXDX010000201.1 GCA_021640185.1 Oscillospiraceae bacterium
CGCCTAATGTGTACGAGCGGCTCAACGGCGGCCAGCATCCCTACGGCAAGACCGTGGCTTATGCTCCCGGCAAGGTATATTCTCTGCCGCAGATCTTCCCGACGGTGAAAGAGGGCGGCTCCATCAGCACGCTGGAGGAAGGCCAGCTCATGATCAACACCGCGTGGCTCGAGGAACTCGGCCTGAGCGCTCCGACGACGACGGATGAGCTGTATAAGGTGGCCAAGGCGTTCGCCGAGGAGGATCCGGACGGCAACGGCAAGGACGATACGTTCGGCTTCGGCACGAACCTGTGGCGTCCGCAGCTCTGGAACCCGTGGGGTCTGGCCATGAGCTGGTACTACACCGGTACCGTGACCGAGAAGGGCGAGGTGCTCTCCGGCCTACTGACCGACCAGTTCCGTGAGGGCTGCCGTTTCTATAACCGCCTGTGGAACGAGGGCATCTTCAATAAGAAGATGATCGGCGCGGAGGGCGCTGCGCTCAAGGCACAGGTCCACAAGACCGGCATCGTGTCTATGTCCTTCGTTTCGGCGTATCTCAGCGACAGCGAGCTCAAGGATTGGAAGCCGATCGCTTGGTGCAAGGGCGCGAACACCGGCGATCTGCTGGCCGGCATCTCCCAGCCGGAGTACCTCGACAGCTACGAGAATATGTTCTTCGTTTCCGCCAAGGCCAAGAGCGTGGAGGCGTGCCTGCGCTGGCTCGACTATTTCTATACCAACGACGGCGCGATGCTGTGGACGTACGGCCCGGAGGGCAAGGCGTACACCAAGGTGGGCGATAAGTACAAGCTGAAAAAGGACAGCGGCACGCTGGCGGCCGATCAGCGCGTGATCAGCTCGTATGCGCCGATGACGCCGGCCAACGTCACGGCCCGCAACAGCAGTGAGCTGACCACCCGCGAAAAATTCGGCGCGTTCGTCAGCGAAGAGGCCACGCGGGTCAACCGCCTCGGCAAATACAACTTCTCAAAGCTCGTGCAGACCGCCAAGGAGAGCGAAAAGGCCAAGATCGACAAGCTGCAGTCGCCCGGTGATATCCAGTGGGGCTATCAGGCCATCCGCGGCGAGGTGAACGTCGAGACCGACTGGAACAGCTACAAGAGCAAGAACAGCAAGGACTATGCCGCATGGAAGAGCATCTACCAGCAGGTGTTCGACCGCAGCTTCAAGTGATCCTTATCCCCGTCCCATACCGCAGCATCACGGTAAAGACAGACCCCGCGCGTCCCAATGACATCAGATAAGGAGTTGGAACACATGAAAACGCATTTTGCCAAGATTCTGCCGATCCTGCTGGCGCTCAGCCTGCTGATCGGACTGGTCCCGCTGGCCGGGCTGATGGCCTCGGCCGAGGTGCAGGCGCCGCCGGAGGGCTTCACCGTCGTCAACGCCGGCGGTAAAGATCACGAGATCGATGCACAGAACCATAACGATTGGCAGCCGGCCAACGGCGATGTCGATCTGTCCGGTGCGGCGAAAAACGCGCGTCTCGGCTTTTATTTCGACACCACGGCCATCGCGTACGACGCTTCACAGGGCGACAAAAACAATTACGCCTTCTACCTTGATCTTTGGGTCAAGGACGGAGACGGCTGGAAGGGCATCGCGTTCTCCGACGATAAGATGGAGCGCGTGTTCACCCGCGACGGGAAGGAAACGACCGTGACCGGCCACATCAAGGGCGAGGAGCAGGCGTATTTCTGCCTGCCGGTCAACGCCACGGGCTATATCTACATGAGCCTTGGCGATGATGTGGATACGAGCAGCGTCGTGGCCATGAAGCTGACAGCTTTGTGGGATTGGGGCGCGAACCTCCCCGGCAAGACCATCAAGGCGCGCAATATCGGTTATTTGGGCGCAGCGGGGCCGGACGATCCGCAGCCGACGAAGGAGCCGGAGCTGCCGGAGAGCTACACCGTCATCAACGCCGGCGGTACGGATCACACGATCGAGGCGGAGAACGATCCCGCTTGGCAGCCCGCCAACGGCGACGTCTCGCTGACCGGTGCGGCGAAAGACGCGCGCCTCGGCTTCAGCTTCGACACTACGGATATCGCGTACGACGCGGCGCAGGGCGAAAAAAACAACTATGCCTTCGTCGTCGACGTTTGGGTCAAGGGCGGCAGCGACTGGGTAAGGATCGCGTTCTCCGATGATAAGATGCAGCGCGTTTTCGTCCGCGATGGGAAGGAAACGACCGTGACCGGCCACATCGAGGGCGAGGAGCAGGCAAATTTCTGCCTGCCGGTCAATGCGAAGGGCTATATCCTCATCAGCCTCGGCACCGACGTGGATACGAGCAGCGTTGTGGCCATGAGACTGACCACATTGAAGGATCAGGGCAAAAACCTTGCCGGAAAGACCGTTAAGGCGCGCAACATCGGCTATTTGGGCAAAGCGACGCCGGATCAGCCGGATCAGCCGGAGGAACCGGATCTGCCGCGCGATCCCGAGCCGTTCTATGGCGATAACTACATCGTGACCAACAACAACATACAAAGACTGCACATCGAAAACGGGATGCGTAACGACCTGACGCTCGACCTGTCGAGCAACGCCAAGGCACCCGCCGGCGCGAAGGCCATCGCCTTCCGCTACGACACCACCCGCATCCCGGATACGACCTCAAGACCCGAACGCCACAACCACGCCGCTTACTGGAGCCTGTACGCCGGTGACGTGCCGTTCAGCGGCAACATCGACAAAGCGGAGGCGAACGGCTTCAAGTTCCTCAAATTCCGTCAAGTCTATCGGCTCGACGATCTGTTCCATCAGGACAGCGGCCAGTTCGATTGGGTCAATACGATCCCGCTGCGCGCCGTCGGTTATGTGCTGATCGATATCGATCAGATCCAAGACTACGCGCAGTTCTATCTCAAGCGTAACGTCACCGTCGCCGATATCGGCAAGCTCGTGATGCTGCAGGAGTGGGGCTGGAACGAGGATCTGTACGATCGGGATCTGAAGATCTCCGATGTGGGCTACGTGATGGATCCCGAGGCGTTCATCGCCGCCTATCAGCAGAGCTTCAAAAATGAGTACGAGCAGCATCCGCTCGCTCCCGCCGGAGACCTCGAGCTGAAGGTCGGCGCGGTGGAAGGCGACTTCGCCGAGCTGTCTTGGGGCGAGGCGGACGGCGCGAAGCGCTATCTCATCAACCGCTATGACAAGGACGGCAAGTTCCTCGCGACCGAGACTACCCGCCGCACGAAGCTGTCCCTGCAGGGTCTGGACAAGGCCACGGCTTACCGTCTGCAGGTGCTGGCGATCGGCGAGAACGACGCGGTGCTGGCCGCCTCCAACGTGGCCGATATCACGACCCTTGCGCAGAACGTGGCGCCTTATATGAAGGGGCTGCTCGAGTACGATGCCGAATTCACGGCTACGGTGAAGGAGAGCGGTTCCTCCGCCACCGTCGAATGGGATTGGATCGGCGGCGTCGACAGCTACGCCGTCCATCTGTACGAGAAAAACGGCGACACGCTGACCTTCGTCAAGCGCGAAGTGCGCAGCGATAAGACCGGCTCGATGACGTTCGACGGCCTCGAAGACGGCAAGACTTATATCGCGCAGGTCGTCAGCTATGACGCGTCCGGCTCCATCATCTATGCCTATGCCCCCACTGCGACGTTCGCTGCGGGCGGCCAGAGCACCGATGAGCCGGGCAAGACCGATGACGGCAAGGACGGCAAGACCGACGACAGCCCCGTGACCGGCGTGGCTCTGCCCGGCGCCGTCATGCTGCTGGCCGTGCTTTCCGGCGGTGCCGCCGCGGTCAGCCGCAAGCGCCGCGGATAACGCGCGAACGCATTTACTCTTTTCCTCTTTTCTTGCCCCGCCGGTGCCGTCCGTGCCGGCGGGGCAGACGTCCGATGGCCGATGGCTGTGCACGCGTGCGGCGGTTTTCCGCCGCACGCCGTGCCGCCGTTCGGCCGCACCCACACCGATCGATGCAAAGGATGGTCTGCACCATGCACATAAAACGCACCGTAAACAGGGCCTGTGCCGCGGCGCTTTGCGCCGCACTGTGCCTGTCGCTTGCGTCGGCGGGCACACCGGCGGCAAAGGCCGAGCGCCTGCTCGATCGGTATGCCGTACTGTTCGAAGGGGAAAGCGCGTCCTACGACGCTCTGCCCGCCTACGGCGCGGTGGCCGCCGTGTGGCGGGAAAACGGCCTGACCGAGGCGGCGGCCGATGTCCCTGTGCCGCTCGGCAGCGTCACCGTGTCCGGCAGGGCGGCCGAAAGCGTGCAGATCGACGGCCGCACCGGCCTGCTGCTCGACGAGAGCACCGGCGATGCGGTCTTTTCCGTTTCCGTGCCGCAGGACGGCCTGTATCGATTGGAGATCGAATACTATCCTCAGGGCGGCAGCGGGCAGGCCATCCGCCGCCGGATCGCGCTCGACGGCAAGGTGCCGTTCGCCGAGGCGGAGAACGCCTGCCTGTACCGCCGCTTCGTCTACACGGGCGATGCGCGGTATAACGCTTTCGGCGATCAGCTCAGCTATGCCCAGCGGGAGGAGCGCATCTGGATGACGGCCGATCCGCAGGACGTGGACGGCAAGTATGCCGCCCCGCTGCTCTATGGCCTGACGGCCGGCACGCATACGCTGACGCTTGGGTTCGTCGATCAGCCGGTCGTGATCGGAAAGATCACCCTCAAGGCGTCGGAGGCCGTGCCGGGCCACGCTGCGGTATCGGCCGGGTATCCGCGCGGCGGCACGGCCTCCGACGCCTTGAGGGTGATCTTTC
>JAJXDX010000202.1 GCA_021640185.1 Oscillospiraceae bacterium
GTCCTCGTTGCAGCAGGGGTCCGGCTCGCGCGGCGCGGCCGGCGCAGGCGCGGGATCGGTCTTGTCGCCAAGGCCGGTCAATTCGGAGAACAGCACGTTCTGCCGGGCGATCTGCACGGCATCGGTCGGGACGATGATCTTGGCGGCCTTGCCGTCGCACATTTTGATCAGCGCCTCGTAGCGCTTCAGCTCCAGCACGGCGGGGTCCGCGCCCGCCTGCTTGAGCGCCAGCAGGCCGTCGGCCTCCGCCTTCTTCGCCAGATAGATGGCGCGCGCCTCGCCTTCGGCGCGGGCGATGCGGGCATCGCGCTCGCCCTCGGCCTCCAAGATCATGGCCTGCTTATCGCCCTCGGCACGGGTGATCGCCGCAGCCTTGTGGCCCTCGGCCTGCAGCAGCGTTTCGCGGCGGTCGCGTTCCGCCTTCATCTGCTTCTCCATCGCGTTTTGAATCTCGCGCGGAGGAATGATGTTCTTCAGCTCCACACGGTTGACCTTGATGCCCCACTTGTCGGTCGCTTCGTCGAGCAGGTGGGTCATGTTCGCGTTGATGTTATCGCGGGAGGTCAGCGTATCGTCAAGGTTCAGCCCGCCGACGATGTTGCGCAGCGTGGTGGCGGTCAGGTTCTCGAGCGCGGAGAGCGGATCGACCGCGCCGTAGGTGTACAGCCGTGCATCGAAGATGTTGAAATACACCACCGTGTCGATCTGCATGGTGACGTTGTCCTTCGTGATGACCGGCTGGGGCGGCGAATCGAGCACCTGCTCCTTGATCGTGATCTTTTTGGCGATCTGGTCGAAGAAGGGCAGCTTGACGTGCAGCCCGGCGTTCCACGTCGAGCGGTAGCGGCCCAGCCGTTCGATCACGAACTGACTGCCCTGCGGCACGACGCGGATGTTCGTCAGGATCAGCAGAAGCACCACGACCGCGATGGCGATAGGTAACCATTCCATGGGGATATCCTCCTTTTCTTCTTCGGGATCAGCGTCCGTAATAGATGCGCTTGAGCAGCTCCACCATCTGGGGCTTGCTGACGGCGCGGGGGTTCGTGAGCGTGCATTTGTCCTGCAGCGCGATCTCCGCCATCTCCGGCACCATGTCGAGGAACGTTTTCTCGTCCACTCCCGTTTCGCGCAGCGTGGAGGGGATGCCGAACTCGTTGTTCATGCGGTCGATCGACAGCGTCAGGTTGCGCACCGCGTGCTGCCCGGTATAGTTGCCGGGGCTGATGATCATGCCGATGTGGGCATAGATCTTGGCGGCGCGAGCATCGGCGTGGAACTGCTTTTCGTACATATGGGAGTTGAACTCGATCACATACGGCAGCACGATGGCGTTGGCGCGCCCGTGCGGGATGTGCAGCCGTGCGCCCAGCACGTGCGCGATCGAGTGGTTGATACCGAGCGAGGCGTGGTTGAACGCGACGCCCGCCAGACAGGACGCGTTGTGCATATGCTCGCGCGCCTCCATGTCATCGCCCTCGTGATAGGCACGGGGCAGATAGTCGCGCACCAGACGGATGGCCTTTTCCGCCAGTGCATCGGAAAAATCGGTGGCGGCGGTGGACACGTTGGCCTCGATCGCGTGGGTGAGCACGTCCATGCCGGTATCGGCCGTGACGCGCGGCGGCACGCTGCGCACCAGCGCGGGATCCAAGATCACGATCTGCGGCAGCAGACGGTCGCTGACCAGCGGGTATTTGATGTGGGTGTTCGAATCGGTGATGACCGCGAAGTTCGTCACCTCGCTGCCCGTGCCGCTCGTCGTCGGGGCGACGATGCACAGCGGCCGGTCGTTGCCGGTGATCTGCTGATACATATAGCTGACGGCCTTGGCCGCATCGATCGCCGAGCCGCCGCCCATCGCCATCACCGTGTCGGGCTTCTTCTCCAAGATCCACGACACGCCGCGGCTGACCAGATCGGTGTTCGGATCCGGCGTGATGTCGGCGAACACGTGGCACACCGCGCCCATGTCCTCCAGCACGCCGAGCGGCTTTTTGATCATCCCCGAGGACTGTACGAACGGATCGCAGATGATGCAGATCGTGCGGATCGGGTATTTTTTCAGGTTTTCGAACGCGGACTCGCCGGTATAGATCTTGGTCGGCACATAAAAACCGTTCATCGTTATCCCTCCGCCCGGCCCCCCGGGCAACGACATGTTTCTTCCCTAAGATTATAGCACATCTTTCGCCGATCGTCACCTGTTTTTTTGCGAATTTTCCCGTCAAAAGCTTCCCGTCACATTGACCACAGATCCTGCACGGGATGATAAAAAATCACACACTTCGGATAAAAGATCCCATTCCTTTTTCGCCGCGCGGCGGATATAATGATGCCAGTGACCGCGAAACGGCGGTCAGAACGAAATAACAGGAGGTAACCCACCATGAAAAAGCTGTTAGCCATCGCAATGACCATCCTCATGACCGCGGCGCTGTGCCTCGGCCTCGCATCCTGCGGCGGTACCGCCGCCGACGGCGAGATCTCGGTATTCTACTACACCTTCGGCGATACGTACATCTCCAGTGTGCGTTCCGCCATGGACAAACTGCTCACCGCCAGCGGCCGCGCGTACAACAACTACGATGCCAACGGCAACCAGACCACCCAGACCGAGCAGGTCACCACGGCACTTTCCAAAGGCTCCCGCCTGCTGATCGTCAACGTCGTCGACACCGGCTCCAACGATGCGGCGCAGAACATCGTCGATCTGGCCAAGGCGAAAAACGTTCCGGTCATCTTCTTCAACCGCTCCGTTGACGAGAGCGTCGTTTCCAGCTATGACAAGTGCACGTTCGTCGGCACGGATTACGAGATGGCCGGCCATATGCAGGGCGAGATGATCGGCAAGTATGTGCTCGAGAACTTCGACAAGCTCGACCTCAACGGCGACGGCAAGATCAGCTACGTCATGTTCAAGGGCCAGGAAGGCAACATGGAAGCCATCGCCCGCACGAAGTACGGCGTGGAGGATGCCGACAAGATCCTGACCGACGGCGGCAAGTCTGCCCTCGAGTTCTATGACAGCGCCAACACGAACAAGTACCTCGTCGACCAGAACGGCCAGTGGTCCTCTGCGGCTGCCACCGAGTATATGACCACTCTGCTGTCGAAATACAGCGAGAGCAATAAGAACATGGTGGAACTGGTCATCGCCAACAACGATGACATGGCGCTGGGCGCGATCTCCGGCCTGCAGAGCGCAGGCTACAACAACGGCACCGGCAAGACCATCCCGGTGTTCGGCGTGGACGCGACCGAAGCGGCCAAGGACGCCATCACCAAGGGCCAGATGATCGGCACGATCAAGCAGGATGCGGACGGCATGGCCACCGCCATCACCACGATCGTGGATAACATCCTGACCGACAAGACCGCGCTCGACGGGCTCGATAAGTTCGATGTCGTCGGCACGTGGCGCGTGAACATCCCCTATCAGACCTACCTCGGCTAAACCAAGGCTCTCTCCTCACCCACCCATTTTTCGACCTGTTCCGGCTGACGGATGCTCCGGCATCCGTCAGCCGGAAGCCGGCCGGTGCCCGTCACCGGGCCGAGCCTTTCACGAACGGGGGAACGACCATGTCTGAAACTGTGGAAAAAGTCGATACGGCGCGCGCACCGCAGACCGCTTTGGCGGACAAGCCGGTGCTGCTGCGCATGGAAGATATAGAAAAGAGCTTTCCCGGCGTCAAGGCGCTGGACAAGGCACAGCTCACGGTGCGCGCCGGTACGGTGCACGCCCTGATGGGCGAGAACGGCGCGGGCAAATCCACGCTGATGAAATGCCTGTTCGGTGTCTATGCCAAGGACGGCGGGCGCATCACGCTCGACGGGCGCGAGGTCAGCTTCCGCAGCGCGAAGGAAGCGCTGGAGAACGGCGTCGCCATGGTGCATCAGGAGCTCAATCAGGCGCTCAAGCGCAATGTGATGGACAACATGTGGCTCGGGCGGTTCCCGACGGTCGCACGCGGCGTACCGCTGACCAGCGAGCGCAAGATGTACGCCGCCACCAAGGCGATCTTCGATAAGCTGGACGTCCACGTCGATCCCAAAACGGTCATGTCCACCATGCCGGTATCCCAGCGGCAGATGGTGGAGATCGCCAAGGCCGTGTCCTATAACGCCAAGGTCATCGTATTCGACGAGCCGACCTCCTCGCTGACCGAGGAGGAGGTGGAGCACCTGTTCCGCATCATCAACATGCTGCGCGATCAGGGCTGCGCGATCATCTACATCTCGCACAAGATGGCGGAGATCCTGCGCATCTCGGACGAGGTGACGGTCATGCGCGACGGCAAATGGATCGCCACGCGCCCGGCGGCGGAGCTGACCATGGACGAGATCATCCGCCTGATGGTCGGCCGCGAGCTGACCGACCGCTATCCGCCGAAAAACAACAAGATCGGCGATGTGCTGCTGGACGTGCGCGGCCTGACCGCGGAATACTCCAAGCTGCGCGACGTGTCCTTCACCGCCCGCCGGGGCGAGATCATCGGCATCGCGGGGCTGGACGGCTCCGGCCGGACCGAGCTGCTCGAGAACCTGTACGGCTATGCGACCCGCCGCAGCGGCGAGATCACGCTGGCCGGACGGCGGGTGCGCAACCGCTCCCCGCGCGAGTCGATCAAAAACGGCTTCGCGCTGCTGACGGAGGAGCGCCGCGCCACCGGGATCTTCGGGATCCTCAACATCCGCGACAACACCGTCATCTCCAGTCTGGATAAATACCGGCG
>JAJXDX010000203.1 GCA_021640185.1 Oscillospiraceae bacterium
GTGCTGGCGCTCTCGCCCGCCTGCCATTCGTTCCAAAAGGAGGCCAGCTTGATCGTTTTCCCGCCAAGGTCCCTCACCGTTTCCCGGAAGGCACCGTCCGTTCTCGCCGTGCCGCCGGAGGTATCCGGCTTCTGCTCTCCGCCGCAGCCGGCCGTCAGCCCGAGCATCAGGCAGACCGCCGCCGCAGCCGCCAGCACACGAAAGAGCCTGCCGCGTCCGCTGTCGTGATTTTTCATGTCATGTTCCTCCGTTCGTTCGGTCGCCGACGGCGATCGTTCAATTTGATCAACGCTTTCACCCAAAACGCGATGCCTTTGATATAATTATACAGGATCCGCCCGCCGAAAAAACTACAAAAAATCATTTTAAGGTTGCAGAAACTAAGATTATCGGCCACGTCATCCTTCCCACCGGCGAAACGCGGCGACGGATCGCGTCCGTATCGATCCCGCGCTTTACCGAACGGCCGCATCAAAATGCGGATAAATAGATAAGAAATGCCTAAAAATATATCGACCTTCCCCATCGATGCCCCCAAAAGAAGGTGACTGCCCCGTATCCCTAGCATCGGCAACCATTACACTATTATTTGTGGTACTCATTTTTACCGGAACAGAGTAAACTTGGTCTATCAAAGCCACGCCGTTCGCGCACCGGCCTACCGAAAGGATGGACATCCCCTTATGACCGAACCAAAGACTTTTCAAAACCCCATCGCCCCGCACGACCGCCTGTGTATGCCGATCCGCGTGATCGCCGTCAACGGGGCCGTCGAACGCGCCGACGCCCTGACCGGCCCCGGCGGCACGACCGTGCTGACCTACCCGGCGGACGGCGAGCAGCCCCGCGTGCTGCTCGACCTCGGCCCGGCCTCGCCGGGCGGATACCCCGTGCTGCGGATACGTACGCACAGCGGCACGCCGGTGCTGCGCCTGTCGTATGCGGATTGGCTGGACTTCATCACGGACGAGCGTTTCGCCCCGATCGGCGATCATCGCCGCGGCTGCTGCAAATACCTCGGCACGAAGCTGCCGGTGCTGCCCGCCGACCCCGACCGGTTCGAGCGGTACACGATCTGCCGTGACGGCCTGTTCACCCATCCACTGATCCAAGGGCAGCAGCGTTTCGTCCGGCTGGCGCTCGACACGCCCGGCACGCAGGTGGAGATCGAAAGCTTCGCGATCTGGCACACGGGCGACCTCTCCCCCATGACCGGCACGTTCCAAAGCAGCTGCCCGGCGCTCGATCACCTGTGGGCGGCAAGCGTCTACACGGTGATGATCGCCTCGATCGACGGCGCCGCATCGTGGGACAACGCCGTCGGCCCGCTCTGCCTGCGCGCCCTGACGCAGGCCGATCCCGCCGGGATCTATACCCCCGGCACGGCATGGACGGACTACACCTTCGCTTTCACCGCGGAGATCGTCGAAAACCCGCACGCCCCCTCCGGCATCGGCTGGCTCGTGCGCGCCGACGGGCACGGCAACGGCGTGCTGCTGCGGCTGGATCTTGACGGCTCGCTGCGGCGTTATATCCGCCGCGGCGGAGCCGCGCGGGAGATCTCGCCCCGCATACGGCTCGGCGAGCGCATTTTGCCCAACCGCCTTATCCGGATCGAAACGACGGTGTGCGGCGACGAGGTGCGCGTCACCGTCGACGGCCGCCCGGCGGCCGCGCTGTCCTGCGCCGGTCTGCCGTGCGGCACGGTCGGCTTCTGCCAAACGACGGAAACGTGGGCGCTGTGCCACGGGCTGCGCGTCACCGCGCCGGACGGCACCGTGCTGCTGGAGGACGATCTGCGCGGCGCGCTCGACGATTATGCCTTTGCCCGGTCGCCCGCCTTTTTGGCCGACGGCGCGAAGCGCGACCGTCTGCCTTGGCTGGGCGATCTGGACTGGGCGGGACGCAACGCCTATTACGCCTTCGGGCCGTCGCGGTACATGGCGGAAACGCTGCGGATGTTCGCCCGGCACCAAACGCCGGAGGGCTACATCTTCGGCGTCTGCTATCCGGAGGACGAGCGGCGGCCGCTGTCCGGCGAACACGGCTATTACCAATCGGATATCTTCTCGGCTTGGTTCGTCCCCACGCTGCAGGACTATCTGCTCTTCACCGCCGACCGCTCGCTCGGCGAGGAGCTGTATCCCGCCGCCGCGGCCGATCTTGACTATCTGTGGGACTATGTGACGGCGGACGGGCTGTTCTATCAGCGCTACGCGACCTCGAAGGGGCTGTGGGATCACGCCCTCAACGATATCGGCTTTTTCTCTTACGTCAACATCCTGCTCGTCGACGCGCTGGAAAAGGGCGCGTGGATCGCCGCATGGCTCGGCCGCGCGGACGACGCGGCGGAATACCGCCGCCGGGCAGACCTCATGCGCACGGGGCTGTTTTCCCGCCTTTACCGCGCAGACGTCGGCGGCTTCATCAAAGGCACGGAGGATCCGACGCTGTGCTATATGAGCACGGCGCTCGCGCTGGCGACCGGCCTGCTCACCGGCGAAAAAGCACACCGTGCCGTGGATGCCTGCCTGCGGGCGCAGGAGGACGGGTTCTTCAACGGCAAGGTCGTTTCCCTGTTCATCCGCGGATGCTTCCGCTGCGGGCGCGCGGCGGATGCGTGGCGCATCCTGACCGGCTCCACCGGCAAGACCGAGTTCCTCGGCACCTGCACGGTCAACTGGATCGATGCCGTCGCCGACGAGAAAGGCCCGGCCTGCACGGCGGAATCCATGGCCTACGGGCACGAGCGCTTCGCCAACGGCGAAGCGTGGGGCGACCTGAGCCATCCGGACACCGCCGTGGCGCACCTGATCACCGGCGGCCTGCTCGGCGTGCAGCCGATCGGGGCGGGCTTCTCAGGCTTTGCCGTCGCGCCCGCGCCCTGCGGGCTGACGCACGCCGATGCGGTCATCCCCACGCCGCACGGGCAGATCCGTGTCGCTTTTTCGCTGGAAAACGGCGTGCTGTCGCTGACCGTGGAGCACCCGTCCGGCACAGAGCCGGTCATCGCCCTGCCGGACGGCCTGCGCGAACAGGCCAAGGTCACCTGCCGGCTGACGGATGCAAGATCGGAGCGCGCCCATGGCTAAGATCGACATCATCTGCTCCACGCTGGGGCGGCAGATCGACGTGCCGGAGCATTTTTCCGTGCGCACGCATTACAATTTCAACCGCCTGTGCTACGTCCGGCACGGCAGCACCGTCTATACCGACGAAAACGGCGAGGTCACGCTGGAGGAGGGCTACGTCTACCTGCTGCCGATGAAGGCCTATTCCCTGCGTCCCACGCAGGGCAGGATGTTCGATCACTTTTGGTGCCACTTCCAGTGGAAGGGCTTCCCGTACGACAGCGTGCTGCGGATCTCGCCGGATGACGACCGGATGTATCCGCTGTACCTGTCCCTGCTCGCCCAGGGCATCGAGCGCTTCGGCAAAGAGCCGGACGTCGACCACGACGCCACCGAGCACACGGTGCTGACCAGCGAGCATCCCTATTTCTCGGTGCTCAGCGGCGTGCTGACCTCGTTTCTCGAGCTGTATCATCTCACCTCGCATCACGAGCGGGACGCGGACGACAACCTTGCCCACATCGTGGAATATATCAACGATCACCCCGGCGAGGACCTGTCGAACGAGCGGCTGGCCCGCATCGCGATGTACAACAAGATCTATTTCATCCAAAAATTCACGGCAAAATACGATCTGTCCCCGCAGAAATACGTCCTGCGCGTGCGGATATCCGAGGCGATCGTGATGCTGATGAACGACGAGAAGGTGGACGACATCGCCTACCGTCTGGGCTACGAGAGCCCGAAATCCTTCAGCCGCGCGTTCAAGCGCGAGGTCGGCATATCCCCGCAGCACTACAAGATCCTGCATTATTACAATCTGCGATGAAACGGCAAAAACGCCCGCGCGGGAGGATCCCCGCGCGGGCGTTTTTGCGTATCCTCGTATTTTTGTATTTGCGTATCCTGTTATTTTTCCGCCGCCTTTTGGATGTACGCACGCGGCGTCATCCCCATCCGGGCGCGGAACAGTTTGGAAAAATACAGCGGATCGCGATAGCCGCACAGCAGCGCGATGCTCTTGATCCCGGTCACGCCCTGCTCCATCATGGCACAGGCGCGCCCGATCCGCAGCGTGTTGAGGTGATCCGAAAAACCGATGCCGTAGGCGCTCTTGAACACCGCGGACACGTATTTGGGATGATACCCGCACGCCGCGCCGACTTGGTCGAGGGACAGCTCCGGCTCGGTATAATGCGCGTCCACATAGGTCTTGATCAGCAGCGCCGCCTCGCCCGCGCCGGTGGGTGGGGGCGGCGGCGCGAACAGCGGCTCGCCCAGCAGCGAGAAGGTGTACAGCAGCGTGCTCTCGGCGCGCAGGGCGGCCAGCTCCTGCCCCACGCCGAGCGCACCGCACCACATCTGCGTCAGCCCCTGCGCGGCCGGCGTGCGCGCGAAGCCGGGGAACAGGCAGCCGCGCTGCCGGATCCGCAGCGCGTCGATCAGCGCGCCCGCGCGCCGCCCGAGGAAGCTGATGTACAGGTATTGCAGCCCCTCCCCGGACGAGATCGCCGCCGGCACGCCCGGCAAGGTGAAGAACAGATCGCCCTCCTGCAGCGCGGCGGCGTCGGTCTGCCGCAGGCCGCCGTCCGCCGCGGGCAGCGGCTCGCCCCGGTGCAGCACGCCGCTGCCGTGCAGCACCAGAT
>JAJXDX010000204.1 GCA_021640185.1 Oscillospiraceae bacterium
GTATCGAGCAGGTTGACGGTATACGGCGTGCCGGTGACCCAACCGACGATCTGGCCGATGCCGAAAAAATCGAAATAGCTGTTTTCAAGATATTGCGGGATCAGGATGGCCTGCGGCGGCAGGATGATCGTGAAGATCAGCACCGCGAACAGCGGCTTTTTCAGCCGGAAAGAAAACCGGGCGAACCCGTAGCCGACCAGACTGTACACCCCCGCTGCCAGCAGAGAGCTGACCAGACCGATCCGCACCGACTGCCACAGCGAGCGCAGGTAGTCCATCCCCTCGAAGGCGCGGCGCACGTTATCGAGCGTGAAGGTGCGCGGGATCCAGACGACCAGCGGATCGAGCACCTCGTCGCTTGGCCGGAAGGCCATGGAAAAGATGTATAAGATCGGATACAGCAGCACGAACGACAGCCCGAGAAGCACCGCCGTGCGGCACAGTGCGGACGTGCCCGCAAGGGCACGGCGGCGACGGCGGGCAAGCCTTGCCTGCCGGTAAGCATCATTCATCTCGGCACCCCCTCATGCGCCGCGCTCGTCGGCATAGAACACCAGACGGCGCGTCAGCAGAAACACCAGCCCGACGATCGCGAACACGACCGCGGAATACAGCAGCACCATCGTCGAGCTGTATTCCACGTCGAGCTGCCCCATGTACGACCGGATGTAGCGGATAAGGACGTTATCGTTATCGACGAAGCTGTCGATCACGCTGTAAACGAGGCACAGCAGCAGCATCGGCGAGATCGACGGGACCGTCAGTTTCCAAAACGTGTCCCACCCGGTCGCGCCTTCGACGCGTGCCGCCTCGTAAAGCTGCGGCGCGACCGTTTGCAGCGCCGCGAGCAGGATCAGGATCTGCACGCCGGAGCGCCACGACAGGCCGAAGATATCGTTGGCCGTATCCACCAGCAGCTCCGTCACCTGCTGCGGCAGACCAAGCTCGTACAGGATCTCGCTGCTGCCCGTGACCGAGAACATATTGTTCGTCTGCGTTTGCAGGAGGGAGTTTTCCCCGGATGTGCCGCTGCCGCTCAGCACGCTCAGCACGGCACCGCTCGTCACGATGACCGGGATGAAGAACACCGCGCGTGCGACCGTCCGGCCGCGGAACGGCCTGTTGAGCAGCAGCGCCACGGCCAAACTGAAAAACAGGATGATCGGCACCTGATACAGCATCGTACCGATGCTGCCGACGAGCTGCTGCACGAACTTATTGTCCGTGCGCAACGCCCGGGCGAACTCCCGAAACCCGACGTTCACCAGCCGGTAGCCCGTTTCGGTGAACTCGATATCGCTGACGGTATAGCGCAGCATCGCGATCAGCGGACGGAAGAAATAGAACACCAGCCCGACGAGCCACAGCGCGATGAAGCCGTAGGCATAATAGCGTTTTTTCGTCTCATAAGACAGCGGACGGCGCCGCAGCGGATGTTTCATCGGTCGTCCTCCTGTCGTTGCTGCCAAACGGCATAGCCGCCGGCCTCCGCCGTGTGTCCGCCGGCGGTGAACGCCTGTGTCCCGTAATTGACGAGGACGTGCGCGCCGTTCGTATACACCGTTTCGAACACCGTGTCCGTCACCCGGCGATGCTCGGCGACCGTCGCTCCGCGCAGCGGCTCGGCCGCCGCGGCATAGGCCGCATACAGGGCGCGCGTTTCCTCCAGCCGGGCGGAGAACACCGCATAATACAGATCGTCGCGGTCGGTGTAGGTCAGATCCTCCGGATCGCCGCAGATGAAGCGGAAATACAGCCGGCTGTTGGTCTCCAACGCTTTGAGCAGCATCCGCGTCCCGTCGTCGGCCGCGTCGACGCACGGCACGGTCTTTTCCAGCAGGCCATCCACCGCCAAGGCATAAAACGGCACGTCGCACGTGAACAGATCGAAGCCGGACGAAGAATCGGGCAGCTCCGTCACGGCCTGCGCATAGGGCAGCGCATAGGCGTTCGGCTCGCCGAGCGTCCACGCCCGGCCACCCGCCGCCATGGCCGCGACGATCTGTGCGGCCGTTTGCGTGCGGGTGGAAAAATGCTTTTTATCGAAATCGGCATACAGGGTGTTGCCGAGCGTCGCACTGTACGGCTGCGCCTGCGGATACCGCCGGGAAAGCGAGCGCAAAAACGGCGTGAACGTCCGCCCGAAGCGTGCCGGGCGCAGCAGATAGGTCACCGGGTCGTCCCGGTCGATATACAGCGTGCTGGGCCGATAGCGGTACAGGCGGTTCGTCTCGCCGCCGATGCGCTTTGCCCCGTCGAAGGCCGGCAGGAAGCGCAGCGAGACTTTTTCCGTCGTCAGCGGATCGCACGACAGCAGCAGCCCGCCGTCGCCGAGTTCCCGCGACAGCACCGTCAGTTCCGCCGGGCGTCCGAGACGTCCGGACAGCCGGGCATCCGTTTGCAGCGTGCCGCGGATCTGCTGACGCGTCCAATCGGAATACACCACGCGCATCCCGGAGATATCCAGCGCCTGCACGGCCTCGTGCAGCTGTTCTGCCGTCGTCAGCGCCTTTTCCCGCCGGACATAGAAGCCGAAAACGCTCTCCTCGCGCAGCACGCCGCCGACGAACTCGCAATACAGCGCCGCAGGCGCGGCCGCCTGCGCCCCTACCCCGCGCGAGCGCAGCAGTTCCCGATAGCAGGCCGCCATGGCGTTGTAGCCTCCGCCGTCCGGCAGCAAGTGCAGATCGACCTGCGCGGCATCGATCAGGCGCGTATCGGTCTGATACAGCCGCGTTTCCTTCACTGCGCCCTGACTGCTCTCGCCGATCGTCACCAGTCCGGAGCCGATCACGGAGAACGATGCGCATACCGTGCCGAAGCGGCCGTCTGTCCCCGGAGCGGCAGCCTTGATCCCGGCGCTCTCCGCGCCGGCGGAGATCTCGGCCAAAAACGTTTGGCCGTTTTTCTCGATCCCGAACACCGGCAGACGGATCGGCGTCTTGCGGCTGACCGCCATATCCCCGGCATAGGCCGGGTCGCTGCCGTACACCGGCTGCTCGTAGGTCCGATAGCCGCTGCGGTCGACAGCGAAGTCGATCAGCGCACCACTGCCATCGGGCACGAACAGATAGCCGTCGTCACCGCTGTCGCCGCAGCCGAAGCACGGCAGCAGCGTCAGGCTCTCCACCAGATACCCGCCGTCCTCCCGGATCAGCGCCGTTTCCACCCGCGCGCGCAGCACACCGCCGTCGAGCAGCAGATCGAGCGGGACGACGATCTGACGGTCCGGGAACGAGAACGTCAGGCGCACGCCCCCGTCGATCCGGTCGACCGTCAGCCCGTCGCACAGCACGGATCCGGTGTAGGACAGCTCGGTGGTCGGCTCGTGCGTTTCCCGGTCGATCACCGTCACGGTCAGCGGAGAATATTGGATGAAACGGCGCGTCCCCTGCGCCGTGTCGTCCTTTTGCTCCGGGCCGCTGTACCAGCGCTTGCCGCTTCCTTTATCGGTCACGCAGAACTCGCCCGTCCCCGTGTCCACGGCAAGCGAGAGCTGCGCGTTCTCCGCCGTCAGGCGGCCCTCCTGCTGCCGGTAGCTGACCTGCTCTGCCGGCGGCTGCCCCGCAGCCGCCCCGGCACACGGCAGCAGGGCGAACACGGCCGCGGCCGCGATCGCGGCCGCGCGCCGGACAGCGGATCTGGCAACTCGTTCCACAGTCGTTCCTCCTTTATCGGTTCACACCGTGCGCAGCAAAAGCTCGTTGACGACGGTCATGACGAAGGTGATGAGCTGCTGCATCAGACCATAGACCAGCACGAGGATCAGCCCGCACATCAGCATCCCCGCCACCGTCATCACGACGGCGAGCAGCGTGCGGGACACCGTGAACTGGTGGACCTCTTTGATCGCATAAAACAGCAGCCACGCCGTCCAAAGATATCCGGCATACAGCATCGCCTGCAGCAGCGCGCCCTCATCATAGATCGCCGCGTTAGACAGCAGCACATACAAAAGGCGCGCCAAGATCATCGGCAGCAGGGCGTAGGCGGACACCACGAAGATCCGGCGGGCGCTGCCCTCCCCTTCCAGCATGGAGCTGACCCCGGCGGACGACAGGCACCACAGCAAAAACAGCCCGAGGCTGCGCGCGGCGATGAACAGGACGTTGAATTTGCGCGGGTCGTCCAGACGGAAGATGAAGCCCGTGCAGCGCTGCATGAGCAGCGATGAGAAAAACAGCAGCGCCACCAGCCCCGCCGCCGTGATCAGCGACACGCGCGAGCGTGAACGGCGCAGCCCGTCGAAGCCGACGATCAGGTGGCGCATCGGATAAGTCGGGCGCTCCTCCGGCGGCACGTGCGCCGCGAGCCATCGGCCGGCCGCCCGGCGCAGGGGCAGACGGCGGCGGCAGACGATCAGCACGGCCAGCACGGCGGCCGCGCCCAAGAGCGGATAGAACGCCGCCTGCAGCCGGTCTCTGCGCACGACGCGCAGCGCCTTCGAATAATTCTCCCGGTCGCCGCCGCGGCGTAGATAGGGCATCGCCTCGGCATAGCGCTCCAAAGAAACATACGCCTTGCCGATGCCGCGGCAGGCCAATGCGCTGCCCGCATCCAGCCGCAGCACCTCCTGCCACGGCGCGAGCGCTTCCTCGTACCGGCCGCGAGCGTTCGCCTCGGCCGCCGTCAGCACGAGCCGGCCGAACGGCGTGGGCGAGAACACCGTCACCGTCCCCTTCTCGTC
>JAJXDX010000205.1 GCA_021640185.1 Oscillospiraceae bacterium
TCGATAAGCTCCCGCACGACCACATCGCCGGCGACTGGGTCACCGTCACCGAGCCGACGGTCACCGCCCCCGGCGAAAAGATCCGCCGCTGCACGATCTGCGACGAGATCACCGACCGCGAAACGATCGATAAGCTCCCCCACACGCACGCGCCGGGCGAATGGGTCACCGTTACCGAACCTTCTGTCGACGCCCCCGGCGAAAAAGTGCGCCGCTGCACGATCTGCGACGAGATCACCGACCGCGAAACGATCGATAAGCTCCCGCAGCCCCTCGATCCGAACACGGTGCCCGGCATGCCCAAGGGCGCGGCGAATTTGGCCGACCTGACCGGCGCAACGGGCGACGATATCTTCACCGTCAAAAACGGCAAGATCACCGCAAAGGCAGCCGAGAGCGGCACGCTCGACGTGCCGGTGACGCCCGCCGGGCTGGAGGACAGCACCTACGTGCTCAGCTTCATCGTCACGATCCCGGCGGATGCCGAGGACTGGACGGGCTTCGAGATCGTCACGAACCGCAGCGGCGACCGCACGCAGTCGCTGATCTTCTGCCCGAACGTGATCTATCTGGCCGATAACGGCCAAAATCAGGCGGAATGCACCAACGTGAAGCTGCCGCGCGGCAAGGAATGCAAGGTGGACATCGTGTTCAGCCACACCGAGGACGGCCGTCTGGCACGCCGCGTGTTCATCGACGGCAAGCCGGTCGTCAACAACTGGAGCGGCTCGTCGGAGATGATCCTTGACGCGCTGGCACCCACGCTGCAGATCCGCTCGCGCAGCAGCGCCTACACCGTGCGGCAGGTGCGCCTGTATGCCGCAGATCCCGGCGCGACGGAGTTCGAGCCGGACGAGAGCGACGGCGGCACGTCGGATCCCGGCGACAGAAAGCCGGAGGACGACGGCTCCGATCCCGAAAAGCCGGACGACGGCAAGTCGGACGGCAAGGGCGATAACGGCAATAGCGACGCACCGAAGACCGGCGTCGCCCTGCCCTGCGCGGCTCTGCTGACCGCCGTCGGCGCACTCGCCGCGGCGCTCGGCAGCAAAAAGCGCCGCAGCTGAACACACACCGCCGTGCAGTGTCCCCGGCCGGGGCGCTGCACGGCGGGACCGAGGGGAAAGGAGGACACGGCCGTGGGCAACATCTCCAAATTCCATTACGATATGACCCGCTACCGCGAGCCGCTGCTCTGCGGCAAGTTCAAGGTGGTGCAGATCGGCGACCTGTGCTGTTCCGCCAACTACGACGTGGCAGAGCATAAGCAGGAGTATCTGGAGTTTTCGTATATCGAATCGGGCAAAGCGTTTTTCCGCATCTCGCAGAACACCTTCGTCGCCGAGCCGGGCGACCTGATCCTCAACCGCCCCGGCGATATCCATCAGATCACCTCGGCGGCGGACGATCCCGTGCGGTTCTTCTATTTTTCGCTCGTGTTCTGCGAAGACCACCCGGAGTACGAACGCTTCCGCGAGATGAAGGCGTTTTTCGACACCACGAACAAGCGGGTGCTGCACAACGCCCTGTCCACCTATCAGCTGTTTTATAAGGCGTTCAACGAAACGAGCAGCGATAAACCCTTCGCCTTGGAGATGCTCGAGGCCTGCCTGACCGAGATCCTGATCATCTTTTACCGCAGCATGAACGACCTCGGCCGCACCTTTTATTTCTCCAAAGCGAACAAAAAGACCGAGGATGAACTGGTCAACAGCGTCATCGAGATCCTCAATTCCGGCGACCTGTGCGAGCGGCGGCTGGGCGACCTCGGCCGGGAGATCGGCTACAGTTATCCGTACCTGTCGCAGATCTTCTCGCGCAAGATGGGGCAATCGATACGCAGCTATCATCAGCGCCTGCAATTCGAAAAGGCCATCGACCTGCTCAACGACAACATCAGCATCACCCGCATCGCGGAAACGCTGGGCTACACCTCCATCCACTCGTTCAGCCGCGCGTTCGCCCGCTATTACGGCTCATCCCCCTCCAAATATCTGGAGCAAAACGGCATAGCCCCAAAGAAAGGCAAGACCCCCGAGAAAGGACCGGCCGATCCCGAAGGATCGGCACTGCCCACGACCGACAAGAAGAGAGGAACGAATACATGAAGATCGCCATCATCGGATGCGGCACCATCGCCAACAGCGCCCACATCCCCGCCTATATCGCCAACCCCGAAGCCGAGATCGTCTATTTCTGCGACATCATCCCGGAGCGTGCGCAGGCCGCCGTAGAAAAATACGGCTGCGGCACCGCCGTCGTCGACTACCGCGATGTGCTGGCCGACCCGCAGGTCGAGGCCGTGTCCGTCTGCACGCCGAACAACGTCCACGCGCAGATCGCCATCGACGCACTGCACGCAGGCAAAAACGTGCTGTGCGAAAAGCCCGCCGGGCGCACCTATGACGAGGTGGTGCGGATGCAGCAGGCGCAGCACGAAACGGGCAAGGTGCTCAACATCGGCGTCGTCAACCGCTTCAACGCCTCCGTGCGCCGCATCCGCGAATACATCCAAAGCGGCGAGCTGGGCGACGTGTTCCACGTTTACGTCAGCTTCCGCAGCCATCGCAGCATCCCCGGCCTCGGCGGCGCGTTCACCACGAAGGCCATCGCCGGCGGCGGCGTGCTGATCGACTGGGGCGTGCATTTCCTCGATATCGTGATGTATTGCTGCGGCGACCCGAAGGCGCTCACCGTCACGGGCGAAACGTTCTCGAAGCTCGGCCGCGATATGCCGAACTATACGTATCTCGGGATGTGGGCCGGCCCGCCGCAGTACGACGGCGTGTATGACGTGGACGATTCCGTCACCGCGCTGATCCGCACCGAAGGCCCGGTCATCACCCTCAACGGCGCTTGGGCGCAGAACATCGGCGAGGAAGAGATGTACATCGACTTCATGGGCGACAAGGGCGGCATCCGCCTGCAGTACGGCAAGGAGTTCAAGGTCTACACCGCACAGCACGGCGCATTGGTGGAGTACGAGCCGAAGTTCCCGCAGGAGCAGATGTTCCAAAACGAGATCGATGCCTTCATCCGCTGCATACAGACCGGTGAAAAGCTCCCCGCGCACATCGACACGGCGATCGTCACCGCCCGCATGATGCAGGCGATCTACGATTCGGCCGACGCCCACCGCGAGATCAGCCTGACCGAATAACGCCCACGAAGATGAGGACGAAATGATGATCTGGTGCAAAAAACGGCGCGCCGCACGGGCAGTGCAGTGGCTCTGCCTGTTCATCTGCGCGTGTATGCTCACCGGCTGCTCCGCCTGCGGACAGCCCGCCGGCCCGGCGGATACCTCCGCCGCGTCCGATCCGTCCGGCACGAAGGCATCGATGTCCCGCGTGCCCAGCACACCAAAACCGACCGATCCGTCGGCCTCCGCCGAACAGAGCACGGCTGCGGCCGCGACCGAAACGCGGCCCTCCGGCCAAAAGCCGACCGCATCGAAGCCGTCGGCATCGGCCGCCGCACCCTCGGCAACGCAGCCGACGGATCCGACCGCCGCACCGACCAAGCCGAGCGCGCCGTCTGAACCGACCGAGCCGACCGCACCGTCAGCCTCGGCCACTCTGCCGACCGGCTTCGACGACGACAGCGGCTGGTCGCCGTGGATCGACTGACCGCATAAGGAGAACACCCATGGAGAAAAACACCCGCCACCCGATCGGCATCATGGCAGACTCGCTGCGTCTGCCGTTCGCCGAAAGTTTGCAAAAATGCCGTCAGCTCGGCGCGGACGGCGTGCAGCTGTACGCCGTGTCCGGCGAGATGGCGCCGGAAGCCCAGACCCCGGAAAAGATCGCCGAAAAGCGCCGGGTCTTGGCCGATAACGGCCTTGCCGTCTCCGCCCTGTGCGGCGATCTCGGCGGACATGGCTTCTGCCTGCCTGAGGAGAACGCCGAAAAGCTCCTGCGCTCGAAGCGCATCGTCGATCTGGCCCTCGCGCTCGACTGTCACGTGGTGACGACGCACATCGGCGTCGTCCCGGCAGACACAGGCTGCGACCGGTATCGCATCATGCAGCAGGCGTGCGTGGAGCTGGCCGAATACGCGCATCGAAACGGCGCGTGGTTCGCCGTGGAAACGGGGCCGGAACCGGCCGCGCGCCTGCGGCAGTTCCTCGACAGCCTCGGCACCCCCGGCGTGGGCGTGAACATGGATCCGGCCAACCTCGTCATGGTCACGGACGACGACCCCGTGGCCGCCGTGCATACGCTGGCGCCCTACATCGTGCACACGCACGCCAAGGACGGCGTGCTGCGCAAAAAGACCGACCCGCAGATCATTTACGATTTCTTTGCCGAGGGCGGCATCGGCGACCTGCGGCTGGAGGAATACTTCCTCGAAACACCGCTCGGCGAAGGCAGCGTGCCGTTCGATGACTATCTGCACGCGCTCGACGACATCGGCTATCGCGGCTATCTCACGATCGAACGCGAGGTCGGCGCCGACCCGGCGGCAGACATCCGCAAGGCCGTCGCGTTTTTGCGGCAACACTGTGGCAGCACACGGCAGGATAAAGGAGCAGAAGAATGAAAAAGATCGGATTTATCGACTTTTATCTCGACGAATGGCACGCCAACAACTACCCGGCGTGGATCCGCGAGGCATCGAAC
>JAJXDX010000206.1:0-403 GCA_021640185.1 Oscillospiraceae bacterium
CTGCAAGGCAGTCGATTTTTTTCATCGTGTGCCCCTTTGCATTCATTTGACGAAAGCGGGCCGCAGCCGGACGGCGGCCAAATCGCCGTCGGCGACGGTCGCGACCGTGCGATCGGCAAATTCGACATTCTCCGCACCGTGGGGGAGAGCGGGATCGCCGATGCAGACCACGCCGGTATTCGTGTCATAGAAGATCTCTCCGGCCGTGGCAAGGTCGATGCCCACCCCACGCTGCACGGCAGACCCAAAGATCACTTTGAGTTGCCCTTGCCTTGCTTCCGGATATGTCAGATCGACCTTTTTCCATGTTTTTTGCGGGCTGATCCCCGAAATGCCGTAAACGGTCGAGGAGATCAAGGATACCTCCAGACCGACATATCCGCCGCCGAACATGAGCGAGATA
>JAJXDX010000206.1:413-4624 GCA_021640185.1 Oscillospiraceae bacterium
ATAGGTCGTACTTTGCCCCATCTTGGATCAGAAAAACCATGTCGTTCTCCTTCGCCGGTCGGCAGAGCGGACAAGCAATATCGGCTGTCGTCGATATTCGTTTCGTGCGTGTATATGATGCTCCAGCGTAATGTATCATCAAATACATAGATATCTTCGGGCAGGATATCCTGAAAAGCTTCCGACCACGCCTTGGCATAAAGGACGGCTGTTTTGGGAAACGTCCAATAATGAGGGAGCAGTATCCTTTCACACGAATGGATATCCCACATCATATAGATATCGCGTTTTTCCTTCAGCAGACGGTCTGCCTGACGCTCCGAAATGACGGTCGGGCTGCGCAGGCAGTCCCAGAGATAACCGGTGTAGCACGGCCCGTCGATGAACATCGTCGTTTTCCGGATGGTGTTTTTATAATGTTCTGCAGAAGTATCGATGAACCTATCGATGTAGCTCAGGCGCAGTGCATCAGACGTTCCCGGCGTTAATGCGGTCATCTCTGCCCCTCTTCCTGTTTGTTATCCTTCGGATAGGTCGACGTAGAACACGAGGTCGTCCTCGCTTTTTTGGCCATGCGGCCCGCAGTCGATGAAGTGCAGGTGCGTGAAACCTAAGTTTTCTTTTCCTTCGTTGGCGAGCCGATATCGTTCGATCTTGGAGGAAAACTCGATCAATGCCTCGGCAAGTTCCCTGATCTCCGACGGGCTCATTTTGACTTCGACCTTGTGGTCATCCATCCATTTTTCGGCGTACAGTTTCATCCGGTCGGCCTCCTGTGATCAGCCTTCGTCTTTGCTCCGGTGGTAAAGCGCGGCCGCGATGCACCAGATCACGATGGAGGTGTTCGTGCTGCTTTGGCTCATGACGGACATCCACGTGGCTGCGGGCACCTGCATGGCCTGTGCGATGTCCGGGATCACGACGAGCAAGAGGTTCCATGTGACCGGGTGGAAAGCGAGCATCCAGCGGGGATAACGGGTCTTGCCGGTAAGCAGCAGCAAAAAGTGGATCCCGATGGCCGCCACCATCGGCGCATACATCGGCAGGATCGCGGCGAGCATACCGTCCTGATAGGCCGTGACCGCGGCAAGCGCGGCTTCCGCGCCGATGCGCGGCCCCAGATATGCGGTGAACCACGCCAAGGTGGCCGACCAGAGATGGATCGCCAGAGCCACCGACACGGTGAATATCCCGCATAGGCGGTGGACGGCTTTCGCTTTTCTGTATTTTGCGTCGATGTCCGCATTCAGCGCCTTCACCATGAAGTAGTAGAGAAAGCTGCCGATCGCGCCAAGGCCGACGATCAGCACCGGCCGCCACAGCCCGTAGGCGCCGGACAGGTAGTAGGCCCGGTCGAACATCCCCGTGTCCGTCCCTGCGATCGGAATGCAGCCGAGCAGCTAGTCGCCGGCGGCCATGAACACGCCGCCGATCGCGCCGAGGATATACCGGCGGGCAGTCCTTTTGTGTTCTTCCGTTCTCATTTTTTCTCCGGTCAAGAGCGGCGATCGGTCATCTGCCGTGCGCGGGGGAACACCGGCGCACGGCTGCCGGTCATTCCGGCGCGGGACCGTCATTTACAGGATAATACGCCGCCGCGTTGCTGTCAACGGTTTTCTTTCAGCGGTATCATTATGGTTTTCCGTGCTTTTCGTCGTGGTATTTTTCTGCTCTCCGGATGATCTCGTTTTCCCCTTTCCTTGTGATCACCCTCGCGATGATGTCAAATGCGATCATTTCCAGACAGGTATACAGGAGGTAGCCAAGAACGACGATAGTCAGGAACCGTGCATAAGGGTCTTCGGCCGGGATCGGCCCCAGCATCCTGCGCACGAACTGCACGATATGCATCGCCCAGATGATCAGTAAAATGATCGTGGACGGGATAACGAGTATACGATAGGATCTGCGCAAGAACGGGGGAACGTACTCGTTGTGCGAAAAAGGGTGGAAAACCTTTCCGGAAAAAAGCGCGCGCAGATAGGCTCCGATGTCCAGCCGCCAATGATCGCCTCGCATATCCTGCCATAGCCTTGTGATAAAGAGCAAACATCCGCACATTTGCCCTATATCTATGATCCATCTGTTCATCGCGCACCATCTCCTTTCTGCGGCTTTGCGGTAATGTTGTTCATCCGATCTTCGCCTGCGTAGGCAGGCACATTTCTTTGCGGTCAACGCGCGGATCTGCCGGATCAAAAACGCAAATATCCCTGCTGCCGCCAAACGTCCAGCGTCGTTTTTGCCTCGAAGGCCAGAACGGGGTCGGCCTTTGCTTCGGCCAAGGCCGATAACACCTTTTTTGCCTCCGGAAGATATACGCCGAGCCCCAGACAGTGCGCGTCTGCGAGGGCTCTGGTGCGGCCGTCGTCGTTTTTCAGCAAAGTGAGAAAGAACGACTTGTCCTGTTCGCCCTCGATCTGGTGATACAGCCGGCCGAGCTTTTTCATTGCCGCGTTGTGGCGTCTGACGTCTGCCTTCGTCGTGCAGTCGTTCAGGTGGGAGCAAAGCGAAAGGTATCGCGCCAAATGATCTGCCATCGACATCTCACTCCAAACATCCTCGATCTTCCCCTAATGATCCGGACGGGCTTTGCCGTTCATCCGTCCCCGGCCAGCGAAGCTGCCAGCCGTGCGAGCGAGCTTTTGACCGAAACATACGGTTCAAGGCGTTGACGTTCCCCGACCAGAGCGGCCAAACGGGCGCGCTCCGGCTGCGTCAGCGCCGGGGCGGCATCGGCCAACAGGTTGGCGGCGAAGCAACGCTCGTCATATCTGCGCGCGGTCAGTCCTGCAGTCAGGAGCGAGAGCCCCTCTTTTTCGCCGAGGGTGAGGAACGCATACCCATATGCCGATCTGACCCATGGGCTGCGCTCTTTTTCATATCGCGCGCGCAAGCGGTCAAGCGTTGCGCGGGGGCTTTTGCCGATGTTTTTTTGCCCGTCGGCGATGCTCAGCACCGCGTAGCCGCGCACCAGACGGGAACGGTCGGCCATCGCTTTGAACAGCGCATCCAAGACCTCTTTCGACCGGCCGAACGAAAGTGCCTCGGCGGCCGACGCACGCACCAAAGCGGCGGGGTCGCTAAGCATTTTTAGCAAAACGCGCTCGCTTCCTGCCGCGGGATGGCGGGCAAGGATCTCTGCGGCCTCGATGCGGTCGTTCTCGCTCATCGCTTGCGTCAGGCCGCCGACGATGCGCCATTCCTCTGCGCTAAAGCGGCCTTTTTTCGGCATATCTTTGGCGGGATAATTGCTCATGTTCTACCTCTGTTATTAGGCGGAGCAGGCGTATAAATAATGGGCTAGTCCTTGCGCCAAAAGCCCCAGTTGTGATAATGCTTTTGCAGATCTTCTATGATCGGTTTTGGCAACAGTGTCTTTAGTTCTTCGTTATCGAGCAATTCCGATAGATAGTCCAGCCACATCTGCCCTTCGTCGTTATCGAGGCTTTTGGCATGGGTAAATTGGACAATAAACGGCTCTTTCAACTGTTCTCCCGGGTATTTTTTTAGTCTGTCCAAGATGATCGATGCGCCGGGCCAGTTCAAGTCCCGCAGCCAGTCCAAAAGACGAGCCAAATACGGGGCTAAAGCGAGGTCGCTTTTTTCGCTCAGGATCCGGGCGCAGCATTCCCAAACGGATGGTGCTGCCGGCGGAAGGATCAGCAGGGACAGATCTTCGATCTCTTTGGCCAAACGGATCCCCTTTGCCTGTATCTCTTCCGGTTCTTCCCAGTTCAGCATTTGATAGATCTTTTGTATATCGTCCATGTCGTGCTCCACCGCCTATCTTGTTGTGTCGGCGTCTGACGTTTTGCTTTTGGCAACGGATCATTCGCTTACAGTATAATACGCCATCGGCGCGCCGTCAACGGTTTTCTTATGGCGCGTGTTGCCGGTTCTGCCGTTGGGCATGGGAAAAACCGGCTTGCAGTGGAAGCCGGTGCAGCATACGCTGCACCGGCTGTGCCATTAAAACGCACGATGTTTGCTTTTGCTTGCGCAGATAAATTGCATGGGCGGAACAGGATCATTTCTTTTCCGGCACACCATGCTTTGAGAGCATGGCTAGAAAGAACTCCATATTCGTCTGAGTCATATCGACAGAGAATCTGCACGTTTTTGTTTGTACTTTGATGCTTCTTGTTCCAAAGTGATAGTATTCGACATCCCGATAAAAAATCTTACGTCCTTTTCCGAAAAGTGGTCGG
>JAJXDX010000207.1 GCA_021640185.1 Oscillospiraceae bacterium
ATTTTCGTATCGTTCCGCCGCCCGGTGCCAGCCCTCGTCCTCGACGAATTTGTCGTCGGCGCGCAGGTTCATCGTCAGCGGCCGCCCGCAGTGCGGGCAGACCGGCAGCAGATCCGTCGGGATCCGGCCGTTTTCCTGCCGGGCGACCATCTTGCGGATCGCGGCCTCGTTGTCAAAAGTTTCCTGACGGCACGGCCCGCTGCACTGGAACAGGCCGTAGTCGCCCTGCGTGTAGAACAGCCGCTTTTTGTCGAACCCCGCCTTTTGGAAGCAGTGATCCACGTTGGTCGTGATCACGAAATAGTCCTTGTCGGCCATCAGCGCCAAGAGGGCATCATACACCGGTCTCGGCGCGTCCGTGTAGCGGTTGATGAAAATGTACCGGCTCCAGTACGCCCAATGCTCCTGCGGCGTCGAAAACGGATAGAATCCGCCGACATACATATCCGAAAACCCATATCTCCGGGCAAAGTCGGAGAAATTTTTTTCGAACCGCTCGCCGTCATAGACGAACCCGGCGGAGGTGGAAAGCCCCGCCCCGGCGCCGATCACCACGGCGTCACAGCCCCGCAGTGCGTCCCTCAGCCGTTCGGTCTGCGCCGAGCAGTCGGGCATAGATCGCCCGGTCTTCCTCTTTGAACACATCGAAGATCACCTTCCTGACGCTGGTTTGCTGTTTCAGAAATTCTTTGACCGCTGCCACGGCGATCTGCGCCGCCTGCTCGTTCGGAAAACGGAACTCTCCCGTGGAGATGCAGCAGAACGCCACGCTCTCCAGCCCGTTCTCCGCGGCCAGTTCCAAACAGGCGCGATAGCAGGAGGCCAGCAGTTCCCGGTCGCGCCGCGTCACGCGGCCATCGACGATCGGCCCGACGGTGTGCAAAACATACCGGCACGGCAGAGCGAACGCCGGGGTGATCTTGGCCTGCCCGGTGGGTCCCGGGCAGCCCTGCTTTGCCATCAGCTTTGCACATGCCAGCCGCAGCTCCACGCCCGCAAAGGTATGGATGGCGTTGTCGATGCAGCGGTGGTTCGGGACATAGCAGCCGGTCATGCCGCTGTTTGCCGCGTTGACGATGGCATCGCAGCGCAGCGTCGTGATGTCGCCCTGCCAAAGGCAGATCCCCGGCTGTACGGGCATCAGATCGTTTACATCCGTGATCCCTTTGCCGGCGATCTCGGTGCGCAGATACTCGTCCTGCACCGATAAAAACGCCGCATCCGCCGCGCGCGGCGGGCGGACGTTCATCAGCGCGCGCAGCAGCTGCCGCTGTCCGTCCGCGTCCGCCGGGACGGCCGTTTCCCGGTACCGCGCATCCTCTTTCAGCAGCGACCGGATCAGGAACAGCCGCCGTTCGGACTGGTTCATCGCTTTTCCACCGCCTTTACCGGACAGTTTTCGTAGCACGCGCCGCAATGCAGGCAGTGCTCCGGCTGGATGGTATATCTCTCGCCGGGGACGATGCACTTTTGCGGGCAGTGCTCCAAACAAATGCCGCAGCCGATGCAGGCCTCGGTGATGCGGTAGCCCTTCTCGCTTATCTGCGCCTGCCCTACGGCATACGTTTCCCGGAAGATGGGGCTCACGCCTAAGTTGAAGTATTCGATGGTGAGATCCTTCAGCTCAAAAATAATGCCGATATTCCGGGTGTTTCCGGGATACACATTCGCAAGATACGGCTGTTCGGCGAATATAGTGTTGATCTTTTCTGCCTGATCCCCGGCGGGAACAGCCTTGCCGGACAAGCGGATCATTTCCTTGAACCGGGTATAAGCGAGGATCTGCACCCGCCCGTCGGTCAGCAGTTCGTCGCAGAATGCCTTGCCCCTTGCCGTGAAGAAATACAGAAGATCCGGCTCATAATGGATGGCGCTGATGCAGCGGATCTGCGGTGCACCGTTTTTATCTACGGTGGCGAAGGACAGCACTCCGCAGAGCTTCAATTTTTGCAAACAGATCTGTGCGTTCATTTTGCAGCACCTCCCATACGGATCACGCGCCCCTCTTTTCGCGGCTTCGGGATGGGGTGCCTGTCGCCCTCACGGGGATAGCCCAAAAGAAGCTGCATGACGGCATAGCGGTCGGTGGGAATGCTCCACTGCCGCAAGATCTGTTGTCCGTAAGGATCGGCAAAGGCCGTCCAGCCCTGACCGATATAGCAGGAGCCGATACCCAAAGCATCCGCCGCCAGCATCATGTTTTCCGCTGCTGCCGCACAGTCCTCCGCCGAAAACAGGAAGTTTTTCGGCGCGAACATCGTGATCACGGTGGGCGCGTCGTAAAAAGCGTTCGTCAGCTTGGCGTCGTCAACGATGCTGGGCTGTTCATGGGAAACGAAGCTGGTCGCTGTAGACATGCGGAAGTGGGAGTTTGCCCGCTTGATCTTGCCAAGGCGCTCATTCACCGCTTTGTCCTGACAGACGGCGAAGATCACGCCCTGCCGCCCGCCCGCGCTGGGCGCATACAGCCCGGCCTGCAAGATCTGCTGCAAGGCGTTTTCTTCGATCTGCTTCGGCGCAAACCGCCGAATGGAACGGCGGTGCATGATGGTTTCAAAAATATCAGGCATCTTTCTTTAACTCCTTCCAGCATTGGGGATCGGCGGCATAGAAGTTCCCGTCCCTTCCGCTCGCCACGGCGGGACAGCCCCGGCAGAACGCCAACAGCTCGCATCTGCTGCACTTCTCGAATTTCGTGTAGTCCCGGTATTGCTCCATCTGGCACACCCAAACCTCCGCCAGCCGGTCGGTGAACACATTGGCGACCTTGCTGTTCTGTACCCGTCGGCAGGCATACACATCCCCGGTGGGGATGATCGTCAGGTGGCAGTTGCCGCAGTTGCAGCCGCCGTAGATCATCCCGTCCTCCACGGTCTCGGGGATCTTGAATGCCCCGGTCTCGTACTCGTACAGCGTCCACAGGTGGTCTTTCTTGTTGAAGTAGGTCCGGCAGCCCGCGGCCTCATATTCCTTGAATTTTTTGTCGCAGTCGGCAAGCAGCCGGCGGTAACGCAGCGGCTCGATGCCCACGTCCTTCTCCTCGCTGGTGGGGCAGTAACGGGCAAAAGCAAAGACGTTCGCGCCGGCGGCCACCACAGCGTCGATGATGCCGGGGACTTCGTCGATGTTCGTGCCGGAAACGGTGGTCATCACCACGGAGCGGATGCCCGCCCGATCGATGCAGCCGATCTTCTCCAGTGTAGTATCAAAGCTGCCGGGCTTGCGGAACCAGTCGTGGGTTTCACGCAAGCCGTCAATGGAAAGCTGATATTTTTCGCAGCCGTATTCTTTGAGCTTGCGGCAAACCTCGTCGGTCAGGTGGAACGGATTGCCGAGGATCGTAAACGGAACGCTGTGCTGCTTCATCAGCTCCAGCAGCTTCCAAAAGTCCGGGTGCAAAATGGGATCGCCGCCGGTGATATAAAAATACGGCAGGCGGTCATAGACCTCGCAGAAGTCCAGACAGTTATAGAAGGTGTCCTGCATTTGCTGCCAGGACATCGCATCCGGCTTCTTATTGCAGTTTTCAGAGAAAATGTAGCAGTGTTTGCACCGCTGGTCGCATTCATCGGTGATATGCCACTGGAAAGAAAAATACTGTTTCACGTTATCCTCCTTGTTATGATGGGACGCATTTCCGAAAGCGTAACCGCCGTTGCCCTCTCGGAAATACGCCCCAAGGTTTTCTTGGGGCGTACTCCGACTTTTACTGCTTGTCGCCGGCGCCGCAGGCAGTGCCGCAAGCGGCAGGCTGCCCGGCGGGCTTGTCACCGGCGCCGCAGGCGGAGCCGCAAGCGGCAGGCTTCTCGGCGGGCTTGTCGCCGGCGCCGCAGGCAGTGCCGCAAGCAGCAGGCTTCTCGGCGGGCTTGTCGCCGGCGCCGCAGGCCGTCGCGGGAGCGGAAGCCTCCGCCTTCTTGTTCCAGCCAAAGAGATCGGAAAGAGCCATGATCGTTACCTCCAAAGCGTATTCAGTGGGCGTTTCGCCCTCTGTACTTCTCATTTTACTCGGGATCTTTCCGGGCGCAAGTACGCACTATTTTATTACCGGGTCACCTTTTTGTCACCATTGGCGGGGGCAGCGGCCGCCGCTTGCATTTTTTTGCGTGCTGCACTATAATAGAAGGGCAATATGCGAAAAGAGGTGCCGGATATGCTGACGAAAGAAGAACTCCCCGCCTGCCCGGTGGCGACCACGGTCCAGCTGATCGGCAGCAAGTGGAAGCTGCTGATCATCCGCGATCTTTTGGTCCGCCCTTGGCGGTTCAATGAGCTGAAAAAGGATCTGGAGGGCATCAGTCAAAAGGTGCTGACCGACAGCCTGCGCTCCATGGAGGCCGACGGCATCATCGCCCGCACGGTCTACGCCGAGGTGCCGCCGCGGGTGGAGTATTCCCTGACCCCGCTCGGCCGCAGTCTGAAACCGATCCTCGATTCCATGGTGGTCTGGGGAGAAGGGTACAAAAAACAGTACGCCAAAGAAGGCTGAACGTCCCGGCGGCAAAACAGAAAAAAAAGGCACACGGCGCAAGCCGTGTGCCTTTTTATTTGTCCGGCGAAAACCCCCGGCTGTGCCGGGGGTTCAAAAAGGGTTAGACCTATG
>JAJXDX010000208.1:0-1500 GCA_021640185.1 Oscillospiraceae bacterium
GAACTCGGTCGCGTTGATGAAATACTCGAACCGCTCGGTGAAGGCGGGATCCTCCGGCTTGCGCTTGGCCAGCGGGCTGATCTCCACCGGATAATCGTAGATGAACGTCGGCTGGATCAGCTTTTCTTCCACGAAAGCGTCGAAGAACTCCGCCAAGATCGCGCCCTTGCTCGGCACCTCCGGCAGCGCCACGCCGTGTTCCTTGGCGGCAATGATCGCGGCCGCATCGTCCGGGATCTGCGCGAAGTCGACACCGGAATACTTCTTGACTGCCTCGACCATCGTCAGCCGCTCCCAGCGGCTAAGATCGATCAGATTGCCCTGATAGGGGATCTGCAGCGTGCCGCAGACGTTCTGCGCCACGGTCTTCATCATGTCCTCCACCAGATCCATGATGCCGTGATAGTCGGTGTAGGCCTGATACAGCTCGATCGTGGTGAACTCGGGGTTGTGCTTCGTGTCCATGCCCTCGTTGCGGAAGATCCGCCCGACCTCGTACACGCGGTCCATCCCGCCCACGATCAGGCGCTTGAGGTACAGCTCCGTTTCGATCCGCAGCACCATGTCCATGTCCAGCGTGTTGTGGTGCGTGAAGAACGGGCGCGCCGACGCGCCGATCTCGAACGGGGTAAGGATCGGGGTGTCCACCTCAAGGAAGCCGCGCCCGTCCAGATAGCGGCGCAGCTCCTGCAGGATGCGGCTGCGCTTGACGAACGTGTCCTTGACCTCCGGGTTGACGATCAGATCCAGATACCGCTGGCGGTAGCGGGTGTCGGTGTCGCGCAGACCGTGGTATTTCTCCGGCAGCGGCAGCAGCGATTTGCTCAGCAGCGTCAGCTGCGTCGCATGGACCGAGATCTCGCCCGCTTTGGTGCGGAACACCCAGCCCTTGACGCCGAGGATGTCGCCGATGTCCCACTTTTTGAAATCGGCATAGGTGTCCTCGCCGACGTCGCCGCGGCTGACATACAACTGGATCCGGCCCTTGCCGTCGTGCAGGTCGACGAAGCTCGCCTTGCCCATGATCCGGCGGCTCATCATCCGCCCGGCCAGCGCGACCTCCACCGGCTCGTCAAGCACCAGCGTTTCGCCCTCGGCGGGCGCGCCGTGCGCGGCGATGTGTTCCGCCTCACGCCGCTCGTATTCCGCACGCGCATCGACGGTGTAGGCCGTGAAGTCATATCTCATGATCTTAAAGGGATCCTTGCCCGCTTCGCGCAGGGCGGAGAGCTTGTCGCGGCGCACCTTGAACAGCTCGTTCATCTGCTCCTGCGTCAGCTCCTGCTCCGGCGCCGCGGCCGGGCGCGTGTTTTGCTCGCTCATGTTCATCCTCGCTCCCTTGTCTGTCGGTGATAGAAAAACGGCGAAGCCGTCGCGACCGATCGCAACTGCTCCGCCGCCTGTGCTCGGTATCCGTTCGGGTCTGCCGATCAGCGCGTGATCTCCAGCACCGTGTACAGCACGGTGCTGGAGATCACGCGCTGATCGGCAGACCCGAAC
>JAJXDX010000208.1:1510-2818 GCA_021640185.1 Oscillospiraceae bacterium
GTGTACAGCACGGTGCTGCCGTTCGGCAGGGTCGCCTCGCCCGTCTCGCCGACGCGCAGGCCCATAACGGCCTTGCCCACCGGCGATTCGTCGGAGATCTTGCCGTGGAAGGGGTCGGCCTCGGTCGCGCCGGCGATCTCGTAGCAGAACTCCTTGCCCTGCTCGTTGGCGACGCGCACTTTAGAGCCGACATGGACGTTCTCGCTGCTCAGCTCGCTCTCGTCGAGCACGCGCACGTTTTTGAGCTGTGCCTCGATCGAGGCGATCCTGCTCTCCAGCAGCGCCTGATCGTTTTTCGCTTCTTCGTATTCGCTGTTTTCCGACAGGTCGCCGAACGAGAGCGCGACTTTGATCTTTTCCGCCACTTCTTTGCGCTCTACGGTTTTCAGATGCTCCAGTTCGTCCTGCAGCTTTTTCAGACCCTCTTGGGTCATCACGATCTCTTTCATCGTAAAGATGTCACACCTTTCCGTTTGGGCGGCGGACGCCTCCGCCTATTTAGACTAATCTATTATACCACGCATTTCGGCCTTGTCAAGCCTACGCCTGCGGGATCTGCAGGCCGTCCGGGCGGTGCAGGTACCGAAGATCCCGCACCGGCATCCCGGCAAAAGCGCCTACCCCGCAAAAAACGGGCAGGCAGCCATCACGGCTGCCCGCCCGTTTTTTTATTCGTAGCTTTCCTCGCCCGTCCCGATGAACATCTGCACCCAATACAGCCTGTTGCCCTTCTTGACGCAGGCGATCGCGATCTGGCTGAAATAGGGGTTCATCATGTTGTCGTGGTGACCTTGGGAGTTCCACCAAGCTTCATAGACCTTTTCGGGCGTTTTCTGTCCGTAGGCGATGTTCTCTCCGCACGACATATACTGCACGCCCATTTCTTCCAGGGCCGTGAAGCAGCGCTCGCCGTTCGGGCGGGTGTGATCGAACTTGACCGGCAGCTCCTTGGCGCGCAGTACGGCCGCATCCATCAGCTGCTCGTTCTCCATCGTCAGCTCGATCAGCCCTTCCTTCGCCCGTGCGGCGTTGAGCAGTGCCAGCACGCGCCGGCCGTATTCCTCGCCGAGCACCGTCACCGTGTCGGACGCGGCGGCCTTGGTCGTGGGCGCTTTGGTGGTGGGCGCCTTCGTGGTGGGCGCCTTCGTGGTGGGGGCTTTCGTCGTGGGGGCCGCGGTGGTCGTGGTGGTCGGTGCGGCCGTCGTGGTCGTGGTCGTCGGCGCCTCGGTCGTTTCCGGCGCGCGAAGTTCTTCCGTTGGGATCGTTTCGGCCGGTGCGGTCGGCACGCTGTTTTCGGGCTGCGGGACG
>JAJXDX010000208.1:2828-4588 GCA_021640185.1 Oscillospiraceae bacterium
GGACGCTGCCCGGCAGCGGGGCGCGGCCGCAGGCGGCGATCGACAGGCAAAGCAGGCAGCACAGCGCCGCCGTCAGGATCTTTTTCATGCGTTTTCCTCCTCTTTCGGCTCGCGGGGGTCATAGCCCTCGAAAATGAACGCGTCGTAACGCCGCCGGATCGCCTTGCGCTCCACGTCCGGGCCGGTCACGGTCCACGCGATGGCGGCGGGCTTGTACAGCAGGCGGCACAGCAGATACAGCACGCTGGGGGCTTGTCCGCAGTTGTAGGCGATGAAATCCGGCCGCGTGAGGCGGCAGAACAGCAGCGAGACCGAGGTGGGGAGAAAGAAGCTGTTGTGCGGCGTGGCCAGCAGCCCGCGGAGCATCTGCGGCTGATGCCGTCTGGCCCAGATCAGCACGAAGGGATCGAACGATTCGATCATCACCGGGCCGGGATAGCGCTGCAGGATCGGCCATGCGGCGCGGATCACGCGCAGCCGGTCGCGGGTGCCGCGGCCCTTGATGTCGCACAGCACCGGCGCACCGTCCAGCACCTCCAGCGCGGTCTTGAGCATCGGCACGGTCTGCTCGCTGCCCAGCACGGGCAGGCAGCCGATGTCGGCGGCGGCCAGCGTCTCGATCCGGCCCATGCATCCGCACAGACGATCGAGGTGTGCATCGTGGAACACGGCCGTTTCGCCGTCGGCGGTCAGGCGCAGATCCAGCTCCACGCCGAAGCCTGCTTCGCGCGCCGCGATGAAAGCGGCAGGCGTGTTTTCCGGCACGCCGTCGCCGTGCAGGCCGCGGTGCGCGAAATAGCGCGTCGGCAGCCGCAGATCCCGTCCGCGGCGGCCGGGATACAGCCAAAATACGATCAGTGCCAGTGCGCCGATCGGCACCAGCACCGCCGGGCGCATCGCCGCGCGGGCGAACGAGAACAGTAAGGCGAGCATCGGTCGCTCCTCCTTTCGGACGGGGATACGTTATTCCATTTTACTATCATACCACATCCGGACGGATATGGCAAGGGGTTGCGGCACGGCGGCGGATGTGGTATCATCTGGGAGGAAAGAGAGGGGACGACCATGCGCTATATCCTGTTCGACCTAGACGGCACGCTGACCGATCCGGCGCTCGGCATCACGAACGCCGTGCGCTATGCACTGGAACGCTATCGGATCTATCCTGCCACGCGGGAGGAACTGTATCCCTACATCGGGCCGCCGCTGATCGACAGTTTTCGGCAGCTGGCGGGGCTGACGGCGGACGAGGCGCGGCAGGCGCTGCTCTACTATCGCGAATACTTCGCCGACCGCGGCCTGTTCGAGAACACGGTCTACCCCGGCATGGAGGACTTTTTGCAGGCGCTGCTCGACGACGGGTACACGCTGCTCGTCGCCACGTCGAAGCCGGAGGAATACGCCGGGCAGATCCTGCGCCATTTCGGGCTAGATCGGTATTTTGCCGCCGTCGTCGGGAACACCTTGGACGAGGCGCGCCCCAAAAAGAGCGATGTCATCGCTCATCTGCGCCGTCTGTACCCGGAGCTGACGGCCGATAACGCCCTAATGATCGGCGACCGCCGCTACGACATCGAGGGCGCGCGCGCCGAGGGGCTGCGCGCCGTCGGCGTGCTGTACGGCTACGGCAGCGAGCAGGAGCTGCGCGCGGCCTCCCCCGCCGCCTTGGCGGCGGATCTGCCGCAGCTGTCCGCCGTCATCCGCCGCCTGCTGCCCGCGGACGAATGTCACGATCCGTTCACAAAACCATAATAGGACGG
>JAJXDX010000209.1:0-1478 GCA_021640185.1 Oscillospiraceae bacterium
AAAAGCGGTCACCGCAAAAGGAGCGTTTTTCCATGAAGATCATCCATACGCCGGACTATGCCGAGATGAGCCGCCGTGCGGCGGATCTGCTCGCCGCACAGGTCCTGCTCGCGCCGCGCTGCGTGCTGGGACTGGCCACCGGCTCCACCCCGGTCGGGATGTATGACGAGCTTTCTGCCCGCTGTGCCGCGGGACGGCTCAGCTTCGCGCAGGTGACCTCGGTCAATCTGGACGAGTATGTCGGCCTGACGCCGGATCACCCGCAAAGCTACCGCTATTTCATGGATACGCACCTGTTCTCCCGCGTGGACATCCGCCGCGAGGCTACCCACGTTCCGGACGGTCTGGCGGCCGATCCGCAGCAGGCCGGCGCGGCGTATGATCGGATGATCGAGGAACTCGGCGGCATCGATCTGCAGGTGCTCGGCATCGGCAACAACGGCCACATCGGCTTCAACGAACCGGCGGATACCTACACCGCCCAAACGCATATCGTCGCCCTGCAGCCGTCCACGATCAATGCCAACGCGCGTTTCTTCACCTCGGCCGACGAGGTGCCCACCCACGCGATCACCATGGGGATGCGCGCCATCATGCAGGCGCGCCGCATCCTGCTGCTCGCCGGTGCGGAAAAGCGCCAGATCGTGGAGCGGGCCTTCACCGGTCCGGTCACGCCGCAGGTGCCCGCGTCGCTTTTGCAGCTGCATCCGGACGTGACCGTGATCGTGGCCGACGCCTGACCGCGTATCTATCCTTAATTATATCCTACCTCCCCATCCCGCCGCGGGCTTTCGCCCGCGGCGGGAATTTTTTTGCCTGCGCTTTTTGCCCACGCTGTGGAAAACCCGCCACTTTCGCCCGGTGGATAACGGTGGGATCTCGCGGCTGCCCGGCGGTCTGCCGTTCTTTGCCGCTTTTTGACGGCGGAAAATTTTTCCGCGCAGATAAAACTTGTCCTTTTCCTCTTGCAATTTGCGAAAAACCCTGTATAATAGATCATAGGTGGGGCAAAAACCCATGTTTGTGGTGCGAAGTGGTGGTTTTCCACCTTTTCCACCGGGTTTTCCACCGGACAGGCCCCCGGATCGGGGAAAACCGCGAAGGATGACGAAAAACGGCAAAAGGAGGTGACGGGGATGCTGTACGGCCGGTTCGAACACAATATCGACGCCAAGGGACGCGTGTTCATCCCCGTCAAGCTGCGCGAAAAATTGGGCAGCACCTTCATCGCCGCGGCGGTGCTCGACCGCTGCGTCAGCCTGTATTCCTCGGCGGAGTGGGAAAGCCTGCTCGAAAAGATCGGCGCCGCCCCGATGGGCGAAACGCGCCGTCTGCTGCGCCGCATCACCCAGTCGGCGGAGGACGTCACGCTCGATGCGCAGGGGCGCATCCTGCTCAACAAGGATCTGCTCGCCTATGCCGGGCTGACCAAACCGGCGCTGATCATCGGCGCGGGCCGCCGGGCAGAGATCTGGGAT
>JAJXDX010000209.1:1488-4539 GCA_021640185.1 Oscillospiraceae bacterium
CGGACGATAAGCTGGAAGAAGAATTCATCAAATACGGCTTCTGACCGGGCATCCGGCGGAAGCGGTGCGAACGGAGGGGAGCGGCATGGCGGACGAACGGCCCGATACCGGCGCGGGCGGCTATCACCGCCCGGTGCTGCTGCGCCAGACGCTGGAGGCCCTTGCCGTTCGGCCGGACGGGATCTATCTCGACGGCACGGCCGGCGGCGGCGGACACTCCGCCGCCATCGCCGAGCGGCTGACCGCCGGCGGGCGGCTGATCGCGCTCGATCAAGATCCCGATGCGATCCGTGCCGCCGGGGAAAGACTTGCCGGCCTGCCCGCCACATTGGTGCAGACGAACTTCGTCCACATGGACGCGGCGCTGTCCTCGCTGGGTATCCCGGCCGTGGACGGGATCCTGCTGGATATCGGCGTGTCGTCGCATCAGCTCGACGCGCCGGAGCGCGGCTTTTCCTATCATCACGACGCGCCGCTGGATATGCGCATGAGCCAAAGCGGCGAAAAGGCGGCCGATCTGATCGCCCGCCTGTCGGAACAGGAGCTTTCGCAGATCTTTTGGCGCTACGGCGAAGAAAAATTCTCGCGCCCCATCGCGCGCGCCATCGTGCGCGAGCGTGCGCGCTGCCCGATCGAAACGACCCTGCAGCTGGCCGACATCGTGTCGTCCGCCGTCCCGGCGGCGGCCCGGCGCGACGGTCATCCGGCGCGCCGCGTGTTCCAAGCACTGCGCATCGCCGTCAACGGCGAGCTCGACTGTCTGTCCGCCGCGCTGGATACGGCGTTCGACTGTCTGGCGCCCGGCGGACGGCTGGCGGTGATCACGTTCCATTCGCTGGAGGACGCGATCGTCAAGGAGCGTTTCGCCGCATGGCGCGTCGGCTGCATCTGCCCGCGCGAGTTCCCGGTGTGCGTCTGCGGACGCACGCCGCCCGCCCGCGCCGTGCTCAAAAAGCCCGCCGCGGCCGACGATCGGGAATTGGCCGAAAACCCGCGCAGCCGCAGCGCACGCCTGCGCTGCATCGAAAAACTGCACGACCGCTATCCGGACAGCACCGGGCGGTAAAAGATCAAGAACGAAAAAGGGAGGAGAGCCACGGTGGCGAACATGAACGAAGCATACGATCTGGAACTGTTTTCTCCGCGCGAGCCGCAGCTCGTCCCGCTGCCGGGCGACAAAAAGGCGGCACGGGAGAAAAAGCGCCGCAGCCGCGCGCAGCAGGTCATGAATACCGTCGTCTATCTGGGCATCGCGCTGGTGGTGGTGTTCGTCGTCGGCTATCTGATCACCTGCAACGTGCGCCTGACCGAGATGAACCAGACCCTCGGCAAGCTGCAGACGGAACTGAACATCCAGCACAGCGAACGCGTGCGTCTGGAGGCCGAGCTGTCGGCCAAGACCTCGGCCGAGCAGCTGGATACCTACGCCAGAGAGAACGGGATGCTCCCGGCCGAAAGCGGGCAGATCTATTACATCCATACCGAAAACGACGATCTCGTCACCGTCCCGTCGGACGGCGGCAATGTGTTCGAGCGGGTGTGGCGCGCGATCTGCGACTTTTTGACCTGACGCGCATATCCCGCCGTCCTGCCTAATACCTATAAACCAGAGCATCGCACCGGCCCGCCGCGGGCCGGCGCGCTCACACGGACCGTCGAGGGTCAGGACGCAGTCACTGCTCCCGGCTCTCGTTTTGTTGTTTTTCGGTCACACCCACACGGCATCCGCCGGAAAGGAGATCGCCCATGGCACGTCGGACGAAAAAACCGTCGGGGACGACGACGCGCACCGCAACGAAGCAGATGCGCCTGCGCGCGCTGATCACGGTGGGTCTGCTTTGCCTGTGCGCCGTGGCGATCTTGGTGCGGCTGGTGCAGCTGCAGGTGGTGGAAGCGGACGATTGGCTCAAGCGCGCGGTGTCGCAGCAGCTCAGCGATACCACCGTCCCGGCCAAGCGCGGCACGATCTATGCCGCGAACATGGAGCCGCTGGCCGAGAGCGCGGAGGTCTGGAAGATCATCATGTCCCCCAAGGACATCGGGGAACTCAACTGGAAAAAGCTCGACGGCGCGGATACGGCGCAGACCCTGACCGACGAGCAGGCGCTGGAGCTGCTGCGCGGCCGCATCGCCGACGGCCTTGCCGAGATCTTCGGCCTCGACCGCGAGGCGATGTACAAAAAGACCTGCCGCACCAATTCGCAGTACGAGGTCATCAAGTCGAAGGTCGAATACGATAAAAAGACCGAATTTACCGAATGGCTGAAGAAAAACGGCCTGTCCGGGGCATTCTATATCGCCACCGATTATAAACGGTACTACCCGCAGGGCTCGCTCGCGTCTACGGTGCTGGGCTTCACCGGCACGGACTATCAGGGTCTGGACGGGCTGGAGAGCAAGTACGAGCAGGTGCTGGCCGGCACGCCGGGACGCTTGGTCACCGCGCAGAACGGACTGGGCAAGCGGATGCCGATCACGATGGAGTATACCAAAGAGGTCGGCGCGGTCGACGGCTATTCGCTGGTGCTGACGATCGATCCCACCGTGCAGATGTACGCCGAAAAATATCTGGCCGATGCCGTGGCCAGCGCCGAATGCACCAACCGCGGCGTCGCGATCGTGATGAACGTCAAGACCGGCGCGATCTTGGCCATGGCCACCAAGGGCGATTACGACCCCAACGAGCCGTTCACCGTGGCCGATCCCACCACGGCCACCGCCATCGCGGCGCTGTCCGGCGACGAAAAGAGCAGTGCCCTGCGCGCGGCGCAGACGCTGCAGTGGAAAAACAAAGCCCTTACCGATACGTACGAGCCCGGCTCCGTTTTCAAGGTGTTCACCGCCTGCATGGGGCTGGAGGAGAACGTCATCGACGAGCATAAGACCTTCACCTGCATCGGCTACTCCAAGTACGGCGGCTGGCGCATCAAGTGCCACAAAGCCGGCGGCCACGGCACGCTCGATCTGCCGGGCGCGATCTCCGCGTCCTGCAACCCGTATTTCATGCAGCTGGGGATGCTGCTCGGGCCCAAGATCTATACGAAGTATTTC
>JAJXDX010000210.1 GCA_021640185.1 Oscillospiraceae bacterium
GTCCTTCACGTCCGGCCACAGCACATCCATGAACACGAACTCGGCATATGCCGACTGCCAGATCAAAAAGTTCGACAGCCGAAATTCGCCGCTCGGGCGCAGGATCAGATCCACCGGGGGCTGCCCGGCGGTGTATAGCTGCTCCTCCAACATCCGCTCGTCGATCGCGTCGGGATTCGTCGCGCCCTGCACCGCCGATCGGGCCAGCGCCCGCGCCGCATGGGTCAGCTCCTCGCGCCCGCCGTAGTTGATCGCGATGTTCAGCGTCATGCCGGTCTTGTGCGCCGTGGTCTGCTCCGCCTCTGCCATCAGGGCGCGGATATCCTCGGCCAGCGGCGCACGGTCGCCGATGAAGCGGGTGCGGATGTTCTCCTTTTGGAAATCGGACAGCGATTCCTTCAGGTACTGCCGCAGCAGATCCATGATCGCATCGACCTCGGTCTGCGGGCGCTTCCAGTTCTCGGTCGAAAAAGCGTACACCGTCAGCACCTTCACACCGCGCCGCTCACAGTATTTCGTCACCCGGCGGAACACCTGCGCCCCGGCGGCGTGTCCCGCCTGCCGCGGCAGGCCGCGCTTTTTCGCCCACCGGCCGTTGCCGTCCATGATGATGCCGACGTTCTGCGGCACGACGGGCGACAGCGCCGCGTGTTTCTTTCGTCCGAACATGGGCCGCTCCTCCGTGTCAGATCTCCATGATCTCCTTCTGCTTCTTCTCGATCATGCCGTCGATGTCCTTGATGAAGCGGTCGGTCAGATCCTGCATCTTCTTCTCCGCGGCCTTCTGCTCGTCCTCGGTGATCTCGTTTTTCTTTTTCCGATCCTTGATCTTATCCATCGCATCGCGGCGGATGGAGCGGATCGCGACCTTGCACTCCTCGCCCAGCTTCGCGATCTCCTTGGTCAGCTCGCGGCGGCGCTCCTCGGTCATCGGCGGGAACTGCAGACGCAGCGTGGAGCCGTCGTTCTGCGGATTGATGCCGATATCGGACGTCAGGATCGCTTTTTCGATCGCCTTGAGCACGCTCTTGTCCCACGGGGAGATCAGCAGCGTGCGCGGATCCGGCACGGACACCGCCGCCACTTGGTTGATCGGCGTGGGGCTGCCGTAGTAGTCCACGTTCAGCCGGTCGAGCACGCCGGGGTTCGCGCGCCCGGCGCGCACGGCGGCGTATTCCTGCGTCAGGTTGGCGACGCTCTTGTTCATTTTGGTTTCGGCGGTCTGATAGATCTCGTTCATCTCATTTGCTCCTCTCGTCTTTCGGTCAAAAGCGGTATGTCGTTTCGCGTTCGGTGCGTCAGCCCTCGACGACCGTGCCCAGCTTCTCCCCGCGCACGGCGCGCACGATGTTCTCGGGGTCGTTCAGGTTGAACACCAGCAGGGCGATGCCGTTGTCGCGGCACAGCGTCGCGGCGGTCGGATCCATCACCTTCAGATCCTTGTTGAGCACGTCCATGTAGGTCAGGTGATCGAACATCTTCGCATCGGGGTACTTATGGGGATCCTTATCGTACACGCCGTCCACCATGCTGGCCTTGAAGATGACGTCCGCCTCGATCTCGGCGGCGCGCAGCGCGGCTGCCGTATCCGTGGAGAAGAAGGGATTGCCCGTCCCGCAGCCAAAGATCACGATGCGCCCCTTTTCCAGATGGCGCACGGCGCGGTTGCGGATATACGGCTCGGCGATCTCGTTCATCGCGATGGCGGTCTGCACGCGCACCTCACAGCCCAGCTGCTCCAGCGCATCGGCCAGTCCCAGCGCCTTGATCGTGGTGGCCAGCATCCCCATGTGATCCGCTCTCGTGCGGTCCATCTCCCCGCTGGAGCGGCCGCGCCAGAAGTTGCCGCCGCCCACGACGATCGCGATCTGCGTCCCCAGTTCGCTCGCCTCCTTGACATAACGGCAGATGTTCGTCACCGTGTCCATGTCCAGGCCGGTATGCGCCGCCCCCGCCATCGCCTCACCGCTGAGCTTGAGCAGCACGCGCTTATATTTCGGTCCCATCCGATCGATCCTTCCCTTCGTCGTTTTTGTGTGCGTTCCGCCGCGCCGGTCGTCAAAAGGGCGCAGCAGACCATTCTTTCTTATTATACCGGATCCGCGGCCGTATGTAAAGAGCGAAACGCCCTTTTTTCGTTTTTTGTTTCCGAATCGCCGCCATCCGTCCCCAAAAATGCCTCCGCACACCGGCAAAAGCGCCCGCCCTTCATTCTCTCTGCCGCGCCCGATCTTACCGCTCCCAGACGCACGGAAGCCCGCGTCCTCTCCCTTTCGGGACAAGGAACGCGGGCATCCGATCGCATCATTTCAGCAGCCGCTTCAGATATTTCCCGGTGTACGAGCCGTCGCACGCCGCGATCTCCTCCGGCGTCCCGGCGGCGACCAGCGTGCCGCCGCCGTCGCCGCCCTCGGGGCCGAGGTCGATCACCCAGTCCGCCACCTTGATGACGTCCAGATTATGCTCGATCACGATCACGGTGTTGCCGCCGTCGGTCAGGCGCTGCAGCATCTCGATCAGGCGGCGGACATCCTCGGCGTGCAGGCCGGTCGTCGGCTCGTCCAAGATATACACCGTGCGCCCCGTCGCACGGCGGGACAGCTCCGTGGCCAGCTTGACGCGCTGCGCCTCGCCGCCGGACAGCGTCGTCGCCGGCTGCCCGATCTTGATATACCCCAGCCCCACCGCCTGCAGCGTCTCCAGTCGCCGGGCGATCTTGGGGATGGCGGAGAAGAACTCGACGCCCTCCTCCACGGTCATCTCCAGCACGTCGGCGATGGACTTGCCTTTGTAGCGCACCTCCAGCGTTTCACGGCTGTAGCGCTTGCCGCCGCACACCTCGCACGGAACGAAGATGTCCGGCAAGAAGTTCATCTCGATCTTCAAAATGCCGTCGCCTTGGCACGCTTCGCAGCGCCCGCCCTTGACGTTGAACGAGAACCGCCCGGCCGTATAGCCGCGCTTTTTCGCGTCGGCGGTGGAGGCGAACAGCTCCCGGATATCGCCGAACACGCCGGTGTAGGTGGCGGGGTTCGAGCGCGGACTGCGCCCGATCGGCGACTGGTCGATCGCGATCACCTTGTCCAGATGCTCCAGCCCTTCAAGGCCGTCGTGCCGTCCGGGATGGCAGCGCACGCCATTCAGGTCACGCGCCAGCCGCTTGTACAAGATCGCGTTGACCAGCGAGCTTTTGCCGCTGCCGGACACGCCGGTGACGCAGTTGAACGCCCCCAGCCGGAAGGATACGTCGATGCCCTTCAGGTTGTTCTCCCGCGCGCCGCGCACGGTCAGCAGCGCCCCGCTGCCCGGCCGGCGGTGCGCCGGCAGCGGGATGACGCGCATCCCGCTGAGGTACTGCCCCGTCAGCGAGTTTTCGCACGTCATGATCCCGTCCACCGGGCCGGAATACAGAATGTTGCCGCCGTGGATGCCCGCGCCGGGGCCGACGTCCACGATCCAGTCGGCCGCGCGCATGGTGTCCTCGTCGTGCTCCACCACGATCAGCGTGTTGCCCAGATCGCGCAGATGGCGCAGCGTGTCCAGCAGCTTGTCATTGTCGCGCTGATGCAGGCCGATGCTCGGCTCGTCAAGCACGTACAGCACCCCCATCAGGCAGGAGCCGATCTGCGTCGCCAGCCGGATGCGCTGGCTCTCGCCGCCGGACAGCGTGGCCGCACCGCGCCCCAGCGTCAGGTATCCCAGCCCCACGCTGACGAGGAACCCCAGCCGCTCGCGGATCTCCTTGAGGATGCCGTCCGCGATCATATGCTCGCGCGCCGACAGCGGCAGCTCCTCGACGAAGGCGAGCAGCTGCGTCACGGTCATGTCGGTCAGCTCCATGATGTTCTTGCCGCAGACGGTCACCGCTAAGCTTTCCGGCTTCAGGCGGCGACCGCGGCAGGTCGGACACTCGACTTGGCTCATGTAGCCTTCCAGCACCTCGCGCATCCCTTCGCTGTTCGTTTCGTCATAGCGGCGCTGCAGGTTGGGCAGTATGCCCTCAAAGGCGGAATAATGCGTGCCGCTGCCGTATTCGCGGGTGTATTTCAGCTCGATCTTCTCGCCGCCCGTGCCGTACAGCAGCACGTCCACCGCCTTTTTCGGCAGCTGCCCGAAGGGCGTGTCCAGCGAAAAGCCGTAATGCGCCGCCAGTCCCTCGTAGTACATCTGCGCGATCGTCCCGCCGGTGGCATAACTCCACCCGCTCGCGTCGATCGCGCCCTCGCGGATCGACAGCTTCGGGTCGCGGATCACCCGTTCGGGATCCATGGACATGAACACGCCCAGCCCCGCGCATTTGGGGCACGCGCCGAAGGGATTGTTGAACGAGAACATCCGCGGCGCCAGCTCCTCCACGGCGACCCCGTGCTCCGGGCACGCCAGATCGCGCGAGAAGGTCATCTCCTCCCCGCCCACGACGTCCACGGTCAGCAGCCCGCCGGACAGCCCCGTCGCCGTTTCCACGGAATCGCTCAGCCGCCCCGCGATATCGGGGCGAATCACCAATCGGTCCACCACGATCTCGATGGTGTGCTT
>JAJXDX010000003.1 GCA_021640185.1 Oscillospiraceae bacterium
AACCCGAACATCGGCCGCCTGCGGATCAACAACATCGGCAAAATGAACGATCCGGATCGGTTCCTTGAGGACCGTGCCTCCGCTACGTTCTATGTCGACCCGAAAAACGGCAAGGACAGCAACGACGGCATGAGCGAGGCCAAGGCCTTCAAGACCCTGTCCAAGGTCAGCAAGAAGTATTTCCAGCCGGGCGATAAGATCCTGTTCAAGTCCGGCGCGTCCTTCAACGGCAGCGTCACGATCAAGGGCTACGGCGAGGCGAAGAACCGCGTCACCGTCGGCACCTACGGCGGCAGCGCGAAGGCCAAGATCTCGGCGCGCGGCGGCACGGCCGTCACGATCAAGTGCGACTACATCACCGTCGAGAACTTGGAGGTCACCAACCCCAACGGCCTGCAGGGCATCGCGATCACGCCCACGCACACCGGCGTCAACAAGGGCGTCATCATCCAGAACAACTACGTGCATGATGTGCAGACCTCGGCCGCAGACTTCCAGTACAAAAACGGCGGCATCGTGGCCAGCACCGGCGGATCCGCGCCGACGTGGTTCGAAGGGCTGCTGATCCAGAACAATACCGTCAAGAACACGGCGCGCACCGGGATCTTCTGCGCTACCTCGTGGGCGGACCGCTACGGCTTCGGCTGGGGCCAGTCCTCCTCGATGTACAAAAACGATAACGACGGCTGGTGGCCTTATGAGGGCCTGAAGATCACCGGCAACACCGTCGACGGCCCGCAGGGCGACGGCATCCTCGTCATCGGCGGTCGCGACACGGTGATCGAGCGCAACGTGATGTACAATGCGTTCTCCACCAAGCAGTCCTTCAAGGATCAGACGGCTTGCGCCGGCCTGTGGACGATCAACACCAACAAGACCACCGTGCAGTATAACGAGGTCGGCTACACCAAGCTGCCGATCACCCAGAACGGCGCGGACGGCGAAGGCTTCGACATCGACTGCGCCGAGAACGGCACGACCATCCAGTATAACTACAGCCACAATAACGAGGGCGGCTTCCTGCTGATGTGCGACACCGCCGACGGCCACAAGGTCAGTAAGGATCACACCGTCCGCTTCAACCTCTCCGTCAACGATGCCACACGCAAGAGCGGGCAGGCCGTGCTGATGACGACGAACGTGACGGCCAAGACCGAGATCTACAACAACACCTTCATCATCCCGGACGACGGGCGCGTGCTGCTGAACGCTTTCGGCAAATCGGTCGAGAACATCACCTTCACCAACAACATCATCAGCGGCAACGCCAAGATCACGGCCGCGACCGGCAAGGGCAACGAGGGCTATAAGAACATCAAGTTCGTCAACAACGTCCTCACCGGCGGCGCGAAGGAAACGACGATCGACGGCGTGACGTTCAGCGGCACCAAGACGAACGATCCGAAGTTCAAAAACGCGTCCTGCACCGATTATAAAGACCGCGCGAAGATGATCGCGGCGTTCACGCCCACGGCCAAGATCGACGGCGCGTCGAACATCGCGAACAACGGCGGCAAGGACATCAACGGCTCGACGTTCAGCGCACCGTTCTACGGCGCGGTGAAATATTGACCGCAAGGCAGCAAAAACTCAGGCGAACATCCGGCATTCCCCACCCTTTGGCATGGCACCCACATGAACGATCGGGACCCCGGCGGCCGTGAGCGGCCGCCGGGGCGACCGGAAGAAAGGATGATCGACGAATGAAGACAAACCTGCGCAAATGGCTCAGTCTGTTCGCGGCGGCGGTGCTGCTCGTGACCACGCTGGCCGTTTCGCCGTTCTTCGCCACGGCGGAGGACGACGGATGGACCGTGACGAAGAAGGCAACGGAGTACAGTGACATCTCTAGCGCGGCCGAGTTCCAGCAGGCGGACACGGGCATCCCGGCCTACGACGGTGTGCTCGGCTACCGCTTTTCCAAAGGATCGAAGCAGACCGGCTGGGTCGTTTATGACGCCGGGACGACGGTCAACACGTTCAAGGTCGGTGCGATCTTGGGCAATGCTTCCTCTACGGCGATGCTGACCTTCGATGTGTCGGCGGACGGCAGCTCGTGGACGGCCGTCGAGGCGACGGCCACGCAGGTGGATGCGGATACCCGCCCCGGCTGGCCGACCTTCGACTACACCGCGAAGACGGCGGCGTTCCGTTATCTGCGGGTCAACTTCGTGGACACGAAATGGAATTTCGACCCGCTGATCTGCAACATCTACATGAAGAACGATGCGGCGGAAGTCGTGTATGATGTGGTGAAGAAGGCAGGCGAGTACAGCGACGTTTCGGATAAAGACAAATACAAATCTTCTGATCTTCCGGCGCAGGACGGTTATGTGCCGTGGCGTTTTTCTGCCGGTGGTCTCGTTACGGGCTGGGCCGTGTACGATGCCGGGGAGAAGGCGGATGCCTTCAAGGCCGTGGCGGTCATCGGTGCCGGAGATGATACGGATAAAAACCTGACCTTCGACGTTTCGGCCGACGGGCAGAACTGGACATCGGCAGAGACTGTGCATTCCACGGCCAAGGCCGGCAACTGGCTGGCGTGTACGTACACCTATACCGGCGCGACGAAGTTCCGTTACGTTCGCGTGAACTTCGTTGGCACGACCTATAGCTGGGATCCCGGTCTGGCCAGCGTGCATTTCCGTACTGCGGCGGAGGTCAAACCCACGAATTTCAACAACCAAGTCGGTGCCGGGGATATGCTTCTGACTTCCGACACCGAAGGTGCCGCACTTGTGCGCGAAACGTTAGATATCGCCGGCGGCTACTATACGATCCGTAAAAGCAATGCTTCGAATGCGGATCAGGTCAACGGTTCGGTCACGGTCAAGTCGACCGGAGCGATCGACAGCTACAATTTTGCTACCGTTTCCAGCGACGAGTGGAACGGCGGTTGGAAATTCTATGCGTCCAAAGACGGCGAGACGTGGGATGAGCTTTCGCCGACGACCGTTTTTGGAAAAAAGACCGCCCAGAACTGGGGCCCCTGCTATCAGCGTGACAACTACGGCACGTTGGACAAGGCGAAAGGTTATCTGTATCTGCGCGCGACGGTCGAGACAGGCGGCGCAGGTGTTCCCTTCCCGTCGATCGGCTATATCGAGTATCATGCCGACCGCTCTGCCACGACTTATACGAACAAGGTCGAGGCGAAGGATCTGACCGTCGATCCTGCAGGCACGACGATCAAGGCCGAGAGCGAAAACGATTTTATCAAAGGCTATTACACGCTGCGCGGCGCGGATGGCAAGCATACGAACGCTACGCTGACGCTTCATTCGGACGATACGATCACCGCGTTCAACGTTGCCACGGTCGGCAGGAGTCGGGGCGAATGGCTGATCTATGCGTCCAAAGACGGCCAGACGTGGGAGCGCCGGCTCGTCGCGGTCGAGCGTGGCGACAAAGGCCCGGACGAATGGGCGGCTTATCGGTATGCTAATATCGGCACGTTCGACGAAGCGGACGGCTATCACTATCTGCAAGTCAGGTTCTCTACCGATGGCACTTCGTCGTTCCCCTTCCCGTCGATCGGCTACATCGAGTATAACACGGCGGCTTCTGCCCCCGACCTCGAGCCGGTCACGACCAACAAGGTCACGCCGGATCAGATGCAGTTCTCTTCGCCGACGGCGGGCGCGCTTCTGTTCAAGGAGACCTTGGATATCTCGAACGGCTATTACACCGTGCGTTCGGCGAACGATAAGGATGCCGTCCTTACCGACGGCACGCTGACCTTCAAGGCCAACGCCGTGATCGAGCGGTACACCTTCGCCACGGTCGAGCAGGACACCGGCTACAACGGCAGTTGGAAGTTCTATGCGTCCAAGGACGGCAAAACGTGGGATGTGCTTTCGCCCGAGGTCACCAAGGGCAAAAAGACCGGCCAGAGCGGCTGGGGCGATGTGTATCAGCGCCTGAGCAACGGCACGCTGGATAAAGCGGACGGGTACCTGTATCTGCGCGCCGAGGTCACCGGCAGCACGTTCAAGCCGCCGTTCCCGGCGATCGGCTATGCCGAGTTCAACGTCGAGCCGGCCCCGGTGAAGCCCACGAACTTCAACAACATGATCCTGCCGACGAACATGACCCTCACCTCCGACACCGAGGGCGCGGTGATCAACGCGGAGACCCAAGATATCGCCGCCGGCTGCTACACGATCCGCAGTGCCGACGGGTCGAAGCTCGTCAACGGTTCGCTGACGCTCAAGGCGAAGGCACCGATCGAAAGCTATAACTTCGCCACGGTCGAGAGCGACACGTGGAACGGCAACTGGAAATTCTATGCGTCTAAGGACGGGCAGACTTGGGTCGAGCTCACGCCCACGATCGTGAAGGGCAAACAGGCCGTGACACAGCCGGCTTGGGGCCCGTGCTATCAGCGCGACAACTACGGTACGCTGGACAAAGCGGACGGGTATCTGTATCTGCGGGCGACGGTCACGACCGGCGGTACCGGGGTGCCCTTCCCGTCGATCGGCTGTGTCGAGTATTATGCCGAAGGCCTGCCGGACGGCGTGGTGGAAGAAAAGCCGGACATCGCCGATCTTGAGCTGCCCAGCTCCGAGACCGACTTCACCGCGCTGATGAAGAAGGGCGTGTTCAAGCTGTATGACGTCGTGCTGAGCACGAACAATAACCAAGCCGAGTTTTTCGGTGCGCCGAACGCGGCGATCGTGATGACCGCTGGTGAATGCGGCATCGATATGTACACGCCCAACGTGCGCGACTTCAAGTTCATGGTCGCGCCGACCAAGACGGCCGATAAGCTGCAGGTGCGTGCCTACGGCCGCCAGACACAGTACGGCGAAGAGACCGAGATCGCGCTGATGCGCACCGGCAACATCCGCACGGAGCAGGGCGAGCGGCTTTATCCGTGGTACCAGTACCGTGTGGCCGACCGGGCGAACATGGCGCAGGACTACCAGTATATCCGCATCACGATCACCGGTGCACAGTGGACGAACATCCACAGCTTCACGTATTTCTATGACGGCCCGGAGCCGGGCGACGTCCCGGACGACGAGCGTGCGGAGCCGGAGGACAAGATCGGCACCGAGCGCGAGGGCGTTATGACCATCAATGCCAACAAGGGCAACCTCGGCTTCGTCGCCCAGACGAACATGGGCATCGTTGCCAACGGCGACAACACGGCGTACATCGGCGCGAAGGCCGGCATCGTGATCTTCCCGAAGGAAGAAGAGGATGCCAGCGTGACGTTCGCCACCGAGGGCATCAGCAAGTTCTGGGTCAAGTTCGTCATCGGCACCAAGGCGCAGGCCGATAACCTCAAGGCGCGCTTCTTCGTCGCTCCGGCGGCGGATGCCGCCGAGGACGAGTGGACCGAGATCTCGGCACACATCGAGCCGTGCACCGACAAGGTGCAGCCGACCGGCTGGACGGCGATCGAATACGTCATGGATGACGGCCAGCAGATCCCGGCGGGCAGCAACGTGCTGAGGGTGTTCATCCCCGCCGAGGAGAACAAGAACGCGGAAGGCCAGTATCTCGGCACCAGCTGCCAGATCGCCCGCGTGGACTACGAATGGAGCATCCCGGATGTCGAGCCGCTGCCCGACATGACCAAGCCGGATGCGGCCAAGGGCGAGAAAGAGATGATCGAGGACTTCTCCGGCACGCAGCTGGAGGAGAAGAACGGCGGCAAGGCTCACGAGGCCACCGGCGTGGAATGGACGATGATGGATCTTGGCTCGGAAAACGGGAAGGATAAGGTCTATTATCGCGAGAGCAACGAGGAAGAGGCTTATCTGATCTATCACCTTAAGGATATCGCCTCGATCGACGTGCGCGGCTACCGCACCGCCGACATCGAAGAAGATCTGCTGATCTATGTTTCGGCGGACGGCGAGGAATGGATCCCGCTGGAGAAGTTCACCCGTAAAGAGGCCAAACTGTACGGCGGCCCGGTGAGTTTCGCCCACCTGATCGACAAGGCGGACATCCCGGCCGGGATGAACTTCGTCAAGATCGAGTATCCGGAGATGGCCTCCCTGCTCGACATCGTCATCTCCGACATTCAGGTGATCTACGGCTCCAACACGAACGGCGACAGCGGCCGCACGGACGATCCCAAGACCGGCGTTGCGCTCCCGCTCGCCGGGATGGCCGTGGCTCTGCTCGCGGGCGCGGGCGTGGTCATCGGCCGCAAGCGCCGCGAGGACTGATCCGCGGCCTAAGGCAAAAGACCCATGCGCTCTGCCTCCGGCGCACCGCAGATGCGGTGCGCCGGGGCGGGCGCCGATGATGAGAGGAGTTTTTCCATGCGTCTGCCCCGCTTCGTCCGTGTGCTGTCGCTTTTGGCGGCCGTGCTGACGGCGGCGCTGTGCCTGTCCGCCTGCGGCGGCAAGGCAGTCGCCTTCACCGTGGACGGGCTGGGGGTGGAAAAAGCGGAGCTGATCCACTATATGCAGGAGAACGCCGCCGTCGTGGCGGCCGAGCTGGAAAACAACGAGGGGCTGGACAGCTTCGCGGACGGCTTTTGGACCGACCGCCCCGGCGGGATCGATACGTTTGCCCGCCTGCGGGAATATACCGAGCGGCAGATCGTCCGCCAAAAGACCGAGCAGCTGTGCGCCAAGGCGCACGGCATCGATACGCCGCTGACCTACAGCGAACAGTTGGCGGCGATGGAAGAAAATAACCGGCAGCGCGCGGCGGCCTATGCCGCCGGAGAAGTGCTGTACGGCCCGATCGAGCGCGACTTCGTCGGCTATTTCAGCGAGTTCTATTCGGCCATGCGGCTGTCATGCCGCGATGCGCTGATCAACGACGGTACGCTGAAGGTCACACAGGCGCAGATCGACGAGTATTACACGCAGCACCGGGCGGACTTTTCCGACGAAAGCGAGGAGAGCGCCCGCCTGCGCATCCGCGAGTATCTGTTCGATCTGGCTTACGAGAGCCATATCGACACCTTGGCCGCACAGGCGAAGATCGAGGAAGGAGGGGACGTGCCGCAGCCGGAGGACGTCTTTTGACCCGGACCGGCAGAGGCGAGTGGGATAAATGAAGATCACCAGAAAAGAGATCGCCAAAATGGCAGGCGTTTCCACCGCGACCGTGTCCTATGTGATCAACGGATCGAACCGGGTGGGCGAGGAAACGCGGGAGCGCGTGCAGCGCATCATCAACGAATACAATTATCGGCCGGATCTGATCGCCCGGGCGATGTCCACACGCAGCACGAAACAGATCGCGCTGCTGATAAACGACCTGTTCAACAACTTCTTCGCCGAGATCGTGACGGAGTTCGAGAGCGCCGCGGCGCAGCAGGGCTATTGCGTCAGCATCTGCACCGGCAGCCGCGACATCACCCAGTATCTGGACAGCTTCATCACCCGCCGCATGGACGGCGTGCTGTGCATGGTGTCGCCGACGCGCATCGATATGCAGAAGCTGTACGCTTTGCGGCAGGACGACATCTCCGTGCTGATCAGCGGCAACCTGACGGCCGATCGCACGAAGGCGTCCCTGATCAATCTGGACTACGCGCAGGGAATGTCGCTGCTGCTTGAATACCTCAAGGGCTACGGCCACCGCAAGATCGCCTATCTCAGCGCTTTCCCGCGGGACGTGGAATTCGACGACCGCCTGAAGGCGTTCCTCAAATACTACGATATGTTCTTCCCGGTGGACGAAAAGCTGCTCGTCACCGGCACGTATCCCTTCCCCAGCACCGTCGACAGCGGGTTCGAGCTGACGGAGCAGCTGATCGCGCAGGGGCGGCCGTTCACCGCGGTCGTCACCACCAACGACAGCATGGCGATCGGCTGCATCGAGGCGCTGCAGAAGCACGGCCTGCGCGTGCCGGAGGACGTGTCGGTCATGGGGTTCGATAACATCCCGATCGGCAAGCACATCGCCGTGCCGCTGACCACCGTCGGCTTCGATAAGCATCGCTTCGCGGAGGATGCGTTCGCCATGCTGCTGCGCGCGATGACGACCGGCGAGCTGTCCGAGAAGCTGGAGCCGATGTACATCACGGAGCGCCGCAGCGTCGCGCTTTGTCCGCCGCAGATATAACGCCGCCGGGCACGCCGGGGCGTTTTGCTGATGAAACCAAAGACAGAAAGGTCGGATCGATGATGAAAAAACAGACCGTACGGATCGCTCACCGCCTGACGGCGGCGGCTGCCTGCCTGTGTATGCTGGCGGGGCTGATGCTCGCCGTCGGCTGCGGCAAGCAGCCGGGCACGAGCACGCCGGGGACGAACAGCGGCAGCAGCGACAACGGTAAGACCGTGCTGTCCGCGCTGAAAAAGCCGATCGATAACTTGGATCTCGGCGGCAAGACCGTGCAGGTGTCCGTTTGGGGCGAGCCGCCGGCCGAGAACGCGGGCAACGCCTACATGGACCGCCGCTATGCACTGGAGCGCCGCACGGAAAAGAAGCTCAATGTGAACATCGAATGGGTCGCGACGAACATCGACAGCTTCGTGCAGGACGTGACGCTCGCCTTCACGTCCAAGAAAAAGTACGCCGATCTGATCTTCGCGCCGTCCAGCCACGCGCTCAAGCTGTGCCAGCTGGGCGCGGTGCTGCCGCTGGACGACTACATCGATTACTCCTCGAAGTATTATGCGATCACCCGCAACAATCTGCTGTATGTCGACGGCAAGCACTATTCCTATATGCCGGACGAATACTCCCCGAACGACGTGGGCTATTTCATCACCTATAACACCGATATGCTCAGCGACGCGGGCTGCGAGGATCCGATGGAGCTGTACAAGGCCGGCAAATGGGATTGGGACGCCTTTGCCAAGATCGTGCAGCAGACCACCAAGATCGGCAGCGACGGCAAGGCTACGCAGTGGGGCATCGGCGGCAGCAACCTGCTGGATGCGCTGTGCATCTCCGACGGGTTCACGCTGATCGGCATGGATACCACGGCGCACAAGTTCACCTGCGGCCTGTATGATGACCGCGGGCTCAACGTCCTCAACTTCCTCAAAAAGCTCACCTACGATCTGAAGGGCTGCGACGGCAATTACGGCGGTCACAACTCCAAGATCACCTTCGGCGATACGAAGCTGGCCATGCTGATCTGCCCGTCCTACTATCCGTCCGATTACATCCAGAAGGGGATGCCGGTCGCGTCCGTGCCGCTGCCGAAGGGCCCGGATACCGACCGCTACGCCAACGGTCAGGACCTGCAGGAGTGGTGGATGGTCAGTGCGATCTCCGAGCTGACGACGGAGCAGCTGGTGCAGGTCGCCTTGGAGATGAACGCGAACGATCCCGCCGATCCGGATACCTATTATTCCGAGGACGGCTACAAGGAGAACTTCATCACCCGCACCTACGACGGCTGCGTGTTCGCCACAGAGGAAGAAGCGGAGTTCTATTTCGATTTCCTGCTGGACGATAACGTCGACAAGATGCTCAACATCACCGACACCGACATCAAACAGGTTTTGGTGAGCAAGGTCTTCTCCGCCGTACAGGGCGGCGAGGAGCCGCGTTCGGTGATCGAACGCGTCAAGCCCGTGATCGAGGATGCACTGGAAAAGATGCTGCCCGACGGGTCGAAGTGACCGATCAGATCTGCGCGGCGGGGAGACCCCTCCCCGCCGCCTCGCTTTAAGGAGGAGATCCCGATTGAAAAAGCTGTGCTCTCTCGCCTTGGCCGGAGCTGTCCTGCTGGGCGCGCTCTGCGTGCCGTGCAGCGCTGCGGGGCAGGCGGCAGCGGCCGAAACGGCGGCCGCCTCCGGGACGGATAGCAGCGCCTCGGCCGGTCCGGCGGGCGGCTATCGCCGCTATCGGCAGAGCCATGCCGATGCCGCGCGCCCGTCGACGACGGCGGATGTGCCGATCGGCACCGCCAAAAAGGCCGACGGGCAGAGCGCCGTGTTCGTCACGGACGAGGACACCGCCCGTCCGGCGGTGCAGATCGCGGACGGCGAGAGCATCGTGCTGACGGTGGACGTGCCGGAAACGGGGCTGTATCAGGTGCAGGTGCTGTACCGGCCGCTGCCCGGCAAGGACATCGACCTGTCGTGCGCGCTGTACATCGACGGGGCGCTGCCCTTCTCCTCGGCGGCGGGGCTGACGCTCACCCGCGCATGGAAGGACAGCGACGAGCGCTCGTTCTCCGACGATCAGGGCAACGAATACCGCCCCGTGCAGGTGGAGCAGACGCAGTGGATGTCCGCTTGGCTGTGTGCGAAGGACGAATACCTCGACGGCGGCTACGAGTTCTATCTGACGGCTGGGACGCACGCCCTCACGCTGGAGAGCGTGCAGGAGGGCTTCCTGCTGGGCGGGATGACGCTCGGCCGCGAAGAAACGGCGCCGACGTATGCCGAATATCTGGCCGCGCATAAAGCTGAGGGCCGCACGCCGGAGAGCATCTCGGCCGAGCCGGTGTTCCTTGAGGGCGAGGACGCCGCGCGCAAATCCCATCCGATCCTGTATTCGATCGCGGATTATTCCTCCTGCATCACGCAGCCGTATGACGTGTATCACAGCCTGCAGAACACGATCGGCGGCGAGAACTGGTCGGCGAAGGGCCAGTGGCTGCAATGGGACTTCACCGTGGGGGCGGCGGGCTTTTATCAGCTTGCGTTCCGCTTCAAACAGAACTATAAGTCCGGCTCGTTCTCCGTGCGGCGGCTGACCGTGGACGGCGCCGTGCCGTTCGCCGAGGCCGGGCAGATCGGCTTTTCTTACGGCCTTGGCTGGAACGTGACCGCCCTTGGCGCGGACGAGCCGCAGTACATCTACCTTACGCCGGGGCAGCACACGCTGGCGCTGGAGGTCGTGTACGGCCCGTTCGCGGAGATCTGCGCCGAGGTGCAGGACTGCGTGGAGGAGCTCAACGTCCTTTACCGCAAGGTGATGATGATCACCGGCTCCACCCCGGACTCGCTGCGCGATTATCATCTGGGCACGCTGATCCCGGACGCGCCCGCCGCGTGCGCCGCGCTGGCGCAGCGCCTGACGGCGGTCACCGACCGTTTGGCCGAGATGACCGGCGGCCGCGGCGCCGAAACGGCGGCGGTCGATAAGATGGCGCTGATGCTGCAGGATCTGGAGGAGGATATCGAGCAGCTGCCGCAGCGCCTGTCCACCTTCAACAGCAACATCAGCAGTCTGGCCTCGTGGCTGATCACCGCGACGAACCAGCCGCTGCTGCTCGACTATCTGCGTCTGGCCCCCGTCGGCACGGCGCTGCCGCAGCGCGACGCGCCGTGGTACCGCGCCGTCGGCAACGAGGTGCTGCGGTTCTTCTGCTCCTTCATCGAGGATTACGACAACATCCGCACCACCGCCCAGACCGATAAAGAGCCGGTCAACATCTGGCTGAGCGTCGGGCGCGATCAGGCGATCGTCATGCAGTCGCTGATCACCAGCGGCTTCACGGAAGAAACGGGCATCCCCGTCGACCTGCGCCTGATCGCGATGGACGTGCTCATGCGCGCCGTGGCCAGCAACACCGGGCCGGATCTTGCCCTGTTCCAGGATCAGGGCACGGTCATCAACTATGCGCTGCGCTCCGCACTGTACGATATGCGGCAGTTTACCGACATCGACGAGGTGCTGGCGCGCTTCCCGGCCGAGGCAGCCGTGCCGTTTTCCCTCAACGGCAGCCTGTACGCGCTGCCGGAGAACCTCAACTATCCGGTCATGTTCTATCGCACCGATATTTTGGAGGAGCTGGGCCTCTCCGTTCCCAAAACGTGGGAGGAGCTTTATGACGTGCTCACGGTGCTGCAGAAGGATCATCTGGAGATCGGCGTCGTTTCGTCCTTCACCACCGCTACCACCACGGCGATGAGCTCGCTGTTCGTTTCCATGCTGTACCAAAAGGGCGGCGCGGTGTATGCCGACGACCGGCGCTCCTGCGTGCTCGACCGGCCGGTCGGCGTGCAGGCGTTCACCGAGTATTGCGAGCTGTATACCAAATACGGCCTGTCGCTCAAGCTGGACCTGCTCACGCGGTTCCGCACGGGCGAGGCGCCGATCGTGATCAACGATTTCGTGTTCGGCAACCAGCTGACCGTTTCCGCGCCGGAGATCGACGGCCTGTGGAAGATGGCGGTGCTGCCCGGCACGAGGCAGGCGGACGGCACGGTCAGCCACGCCTCGCAGCTGAGCTGCTCCGGCACGGTGATGTTCCGCAACGCCCGCAGCATCGAGAACACGTGGGCCTTCATCAAATGGTGGACGTCGCGCGATGCGCAGGTCGGCTATGCGCGCCAGATCGAGGCATCGCTCGGCCGCGCCGGGCGCTGGACCAGCGCGAACCTCGAGGCGATGGAGGCCGTGGCGTGGTCGCGCGAGGAGATGAGCGTCCTCAAGGCGCAGCTGGCCGAGTGCCGTGCGCTGCCGGAGGTCGCCGGCGGCTACTACACCGGGCGCAGCGTCAACAACGCGATCCGCTCCGTCGTCAATTCCGGCGAAGCGCCGAAGGAAACGCTGTACGAATACGTCAAGGACATCAACGAGGAGATCTTGGCCAAGCGGCGCGAGCTGCGGCTCGACTAAGGGGGCATCCGGATGAAAACCAAATCGACCCTGCGCAGCGGCGGTCTGATGCAGCAGCTGCGGACGAACTGGCAGATGTACGTGCTGCTGCTGCCGTTCATGTTCTTCTTTTTCCTGTTCACGGTGTGGCCGGTGATCGCGTCGATCTTCGTCAGCTTCACGGAGTACAACGTCCTCGAGGCGCCGCGGTTCGTGGGTCTGGATAACTACCGGCGGCTGTTTTTGGAGGACGACATCTTCAAAAAAGCCATCGGCAACACGCTCGTTTTCGCGATCGTGACCGGGCCGCTCGGCTATCTGATCTCGTTTTTCACGTCGTGGATCATCAACGAGTTCGGGCGTTTCACCAAGGCGCTGCTGACCTTCATCTTCTATATCCCGTCCATCTCCGGCACGGTGTATACGATCTGGGGCCTGATCTTCGACAGCGATATCTACGGCTATGCCAACAGCTTTCTGATCCGGCTGGGGATCATCGACGACCCGATCAACTGGCTGACGAACGAAAGCTATATCCTGCCGCTGATCATCCTCGTGCAGCTGTGGATGAGCATGGGCGTCGGCTTCCTTGCCATGCGTGCGGGCTTCGCCACCACCGACAGCCAGTATTATGAGGCGGGTGCGATCGACGGCATCCGCAACCGCTGGCAGGAGCTGTGGTACATCACGATCCCGATGATGGCGCCGCACCTGACCACGGCGGCGGTGCTGCAGGTCACGGCGATGTTCTCGAACGCCGTCGTGTCGGAAACGCTGGCGGGTAACCCCAGTACGAACTATGCCGGCCACCTGCTGATGAACCATTTCAACGACTACAGCGGCATCCGGCTGGAGCGCGGCTATGCCAGCGCGATCGCAGTGTTTTTGTTCGTGTTCATCTTCCTCATCAACCGCCTGATCATGAAAAAGCTGAGAAAGGTGGGTGCATGACATGGCAAGGACGAACGATGTGCCGCGCGTCAGCCTGCGCCGCCGAATCTTCACCAACCGCACGCACCGCGTCAGCCGCTCGCGCTCCGGCAACTTCTTCATGTTCCTGTTCGTGGGGGTGCTGGCAGTGTTCAGCGCCGTCCCGCTGATCATGAGCATCGGCATGAGCCTGAAGCCGATCAACGAGCTGTATCTGTTCCCGCCCACGCTGTGGCCGCGCAATGCCACGGGCGATAACTACAAGATGCTGTTCAGTCTGATCAACTCCACGCGCGTGGCGTTCTCGCGCTATGCGTTCAACACCGTGTTCATCACCGTTGCCGCCACGGCGATCCACGTGATGATCGCGTCCATGGCGGCCTATCCGCTGGCCAAAGGGCGTTTCCCCGGCCGCACCGCGCTCAACCAGATGGTGCAGCTGGCGCTGATGTTCGTGCCCGCCATCGCCGACGTCATCAATTATCAGACCATCGTGTCGCTCGGCTGGCTGGACACCTACATGGCGGCGATCGCGCCCAATGTGGCCACGACGCTCGGCCTGTTTTTGATCACCAACTACATGGTCACCATCCCGGATACGCTGCTGGAGGCGGCGCGGATCGACGGCTGCTCCGATTTCCGGATCTACCGCTCGATCGTGATGCCGATCTGCAAGCCCGCATGGCTGACGCTGATCATCATCATGTTCCAGAATATGTGGGGGCAGACCCACACCGCTTATCTGTATAAGGAAGCGATGAAGACCCTGCCCTATGCCCTGACGCAGATCACCACCGGAGGCTATATCCGCGCCGGTGCGGCGCAGTCGGTCGGCGTGCTGATGCTGATCGTCCCTGCGGTGATCTTCGTGTTCAACCAAACGAAGATCCTCGAAACGATGGCATCTTCCGGCATCAAGGAGTAAAGGAGGCGGCAGCATGAAGAAGCATCGAACTCTGCTGCGGATCGCCGCGGCGGCGGCCGCGCTGCTGCTTGCCGCCCTGCCGGCCGCGGCAGACAGCGTCCCGGTGGAGGAGGAGCCGGCATGGCAGTCCTTCACCTACGCCGTTTCCCGAGGGAAGACCTACGCCCTGCCTTCGCCCTCGCCCTACCGGGTGCGGGCGCAGGTGACGGGCGCATCGCTCGGCACGGCACTGGGAAAGCCCGGCGACCTGTGCGTCGCGGACGGCGAGGTGTTCATCGTCGACACCGATAACGCGCGCGTGCTGCGCACGGACGGCGATTTTAGGCTCCTCGGCACGATCGAGGGCTTTACGTGGCAGGGCAAGCAGGAGCATTTCTCCGCCCCGGAGGGCATCGCCGTCACGGCCGACCGCATCTATATCGCCGATACCGGCAACCGGCGGATCGTGGCGCTCGACCGCACCGGCGCCTGCGTGGCGGTCATCGGCAAGCCGGACACGGATGTTTTGGCCAAGGATCTGCAGTTCGAGCCGCGCAAGCTGGCGGCGGACGGCAAGGGCCGGGTGTACGCCGTGGTCAAGGGCGTGTACGAGGGCATCATGGAGCTGTATGAGGACGGTACGTTCGGCGGCTTCGTGGGCAGCATCCCCGTCAAGGCAGATCCCCTGACGCTGCTGTGGAAGTCCCTGCTGACCAAGGAGCAGCGCGAAAAGCTGGAAAGCTTCATCCCCGTCGAGTACACGAACCTCGCGCTCGATCCCGACGGCTTTTTGTACACCGTTTCCCTCGCCGCGGAGGATCAGGACGCGCTGCGCAAGCTCAACGCCGCGGGCGGCGACATCCTCGTGCGCTCCTCTTTGGGGAGCATTCCGGTCGGCGGCGTGGTGGATACGGCGGTGGGCTTCCCCGTCGGCGGCAAGCCGTCCAGCTTGGTGGACGTGGCGGTCGGCGACGACGGGATCTATTATGCGCTGGACGAGGAATACGGCCGCGTGTATGCTTATGACGAGGAGGGCGACCTGCTGTATGTCTGCGGTGCGCGCAGCACCGGACAGAACGGGACGTTCCCCAAAGCGTCGGCGCTGGCGCTGCTCGGCACGGATCTGGTGGTGGCGGACAGCTCCACCGGCACGCTGACGGTGTTCTCCCGCACGGCGTATGCCGATGCGATCGCGCTGGCTCTGTCGCAATACGCGGACGACCGGTATGAGGAGAGCATCGAAACGTGGAACACCGTGCTGCAGTACGATCGGCAGTTCATGCTCGCCTACAGCAAGATCGGGCAGGCGCTGTACCAGATGGACGACCATACCGGCGCGATGGCGCAGTTCCGGCGCGCCGGAGATCGGGCCGGGTATTCCAAGGCCTTCACCCGCGCGCGGGACGCGTGGACGTCGCGCAACTTCGTGTGGTTGGCCGTCGGTCTGGTATCGGCGCTGGTGCTGATCGCGGTCGCGGTGCGGCTGATCCGCCGGCGGCTCATCCGGCATCCGGTCAAGCCCGGCGGCGTGCTGGACAGTCTGGCTTATCCGTTTTATGTCATCCTTCACCCGTTCGACGGGTTCTGGGATCTGAAAAACGAGCATCGCGGCCGCAAGTGGGTCAGCACCCTGCTGATCGCGCTGACGGTGTTCACCTTCGCGGCGGAGCGCTCGCTGTCCGGCTTCGCGGTCAGCGCCGTGCCGGACCGTCAGCTGGACATCGTGTTCGAGCTGAAATTCGTCCTCGTGCCCGTGCTGCTGTTTTTGGTGGGCAACCTGTCGATCACCACGCTGATGGACGGCAAGGGCACGTTCGGGCAGCTGTATACGGCGGTCGGCTACGTTCTGACACCGCTGATCCTGATCAAGCTGCCGATGACGGCGATCAGCAACCTGTTCACGCAGGACGAGCAGATGTATCTGCAATTGGCGAACGGCATCGCGATCGTTTGGGTGGCGATCCTGCTGTTCGGTGCGCTGCTGGGCACACACGAATATACCGGCGGCAAGACCGTGGCCACCTTGGTGATCACCGCCGTCGCGATGATGATCATCTGCTTTATCTGTGTGCTGTTCTTCTCGCTGTTCTCGGAGCTGGTCGGCTTCGTCTACACCGTCATCCAGGAAACGCAGTATCGCTGAAGGAGGCGAGCCAGATGAAACGAACTTTGATCCGCCGTCTGTCGGCGGCGGCATCGGCGGCCCTGCTGGCGGCGGTGCTGTGCACGTCCTGCGGCTCGTCCGGTCAGCAGACGAACATGAACGATGCGGTGCGCGATAAGATCGCTTACACCGCGCTGCGCGCCGCCGGCGATAAAACGCCGGACGCCGCCGCGCTGGAGGGCAAGGTCCTTGCCGCGCAAAACGGCTATCTTGCCCTGTATTATACCGAAAAAACTGCCGACATCTCCGTGTTCGATCGGCGCACCGGGCTTTGGTGGACGTCCAATCCGGCCGACCCCCAAAATCCCGCTGCCCGCTCGCAGCTGGTGGTGTCCACGATCACCTCGCAGGGCGTCGTCAAGCAGTACACGTCCTATACGGACGCGACGGCCCGCGGACAGGTCGAGTATGAAAAAGCGGAAAACGGCCTGCTCGTCACCTACACCTTCGGCAACAAAAAGCCGGATCTGTCCAACGTGCCGCAGTACCTGACGGAGGAGCGGCACGGCGCGCTGGTGCAGCGCGCCGTCGATGCGGGCGGCGACAAATCGCTGCTCACCCGCCGCTATGTCAAAAAAGACGGCCTGTGGACGCGCAAGGACGATCTGACCGCCGATCAGGCCAAAAAGCTCAGCGCCCTGTTCACGCTGATCGGCTACACGGCGGAGGAGCTGGCGCAGGACAACGCCGCCGGGGGCGGCCAGACCACCGTGCAGCAGGACGACAGCTTTGCAGTCGCGCTGCGCTACACGCTGGAGGGCGATTCCCTGCGCGCCGCCGTCGAGGCGGATGGCCTGCGCTACCCGGAGAACGCCATCATCACCTCGCTGGAGGTGCTGGAGTATTTCGGTGCGCTGGCGCAGGGGGCGGACGGCTGGCTGTTCATCCCGGACGGCAGCGGCGCATTGGTCGACACCACGGCCCGCGCGGGCACGACCGGCGCGGTGGAGCTGCCGCTGTACGGCCGGGACGAAACGATGCCGCACACCGGCTATTCCCCGATCGGCGAGGACTGCCTGCTGCCGGTGTTCGGCATCCGCCGCCCGGGCGGCGGCGTGCTTGCGGTCATCGAGGATAACGAGGCGGTCGCGTCCGTCCGGGTCGCGAAGCCCGGCTATCTGGATAACTACGCCACGGTCAGCGCCGCGTTCGCGCTCAATGCCGTGCAGAACATCGGCCTGTCGTCGGACAGCATCTCCAAATTCTATATCACCTCTGCCTCGCGCTATCGGGGCGATACCGCGGTGCGCTACGTTTTCCTTGCCGAGGAGGACGCCGGCTACGCCGGGATGGCGGGGATCTACCGCGATTATCTCGAGCTGTCCGGCAAGCGGGAAACGCTGACGCCGGCGGGCACGCTGCCCCTGTTTTTGGAAACGGCGGGCGCGCTGCGCACGCAGGTGTCCACCGCGGGCTTCGTGCACGACACGCTCGTCGCCCTGACCGGGTACGAGGATAACGTCCGTCTGGTGCAGGCGCTGCGCGAGCGCGGCGTCGGCCGCGTGGAGCTGATCCTGACCGGTTGGATGAACGGCGGCGTCGATCCCGGTCTGGCCGACGGTGTCGATCTGATCCGCGTCCTCGGCGGCAAAAAGGGCTTTTCCGCCCTGACGGACTGGACGGCGGAAAACGACGTCGGCCTGCATCCGCAGGTGCTGCTCGGTTCCTTCTCGACGAAGGAGGGCATCATGACGCAGAACCGGTATGCCTCCCGTTCGCTGGACAACAAAAAGAGCAGCCTGCCGAAATACGACATCGCGTCCGGCAGCGCCGTCAGCGACGGTGCGCGCCGTCTGCTGTCGCCGACGTGGCAGAGCGCGGTGGGACGAAGCCTGCTGGAGGATCTGCAAAAGCTCGGCGTGCGCGGCACGGCGATCGGCGACATCGGCTCGCGCGTGTACAGCGACTACAGCGAGAGCCACGAGGCCCTGCGCCAAACGGCGCGGCTTTCCTCGCGCCAGCTGATCGCGGCCTACGCCGCCGCGCAGCCGGAGCTTCTGCTCTCGGCGCCGAACGATCTGTCCGCACCGTATGCGCACCTGTATACCGACGTGCCGCAGTCCTCGTCCGGCCTCAGCCTCAGCGAGCGCTCCGTCCCGTTCTATCAGCTGGTGTTCCACGGCTATGCCGAGTATTCGTTCTCCGCGCTCAACTACGACGCAGATCTGACGCGCAGCGTCCTCAAGTGCGCCGAATACGGCGCGTGCCCCAAGTTCTCGTTCGTCGCGCGGGAGGACGACCGCCTGACCGCCGCCGATGACGGCAGCTATTACGCCTCGTATTACGAGCGGTGGCTGGACAGCGCGGGCACGGCCTACGCCATGCTCGACGGGCTGCGCTCGCCGGTGCGCGGCGTGCGCATGACGCAGCACGCCCGCGTGGCAAGCGGCGTTTACCGCACGGGGTACGAGAACGGCTATGCCGTCTATGTCAACTATAACGACGCTGCCGTCACCGTCGCCGGGACCGAGATCCCGGCGCACAGCGCCGTCGGAAAGGGGGAGGGCGCATGAAAAAGAAACGCTCCGGCAGCCTTTTGCGCCGCCGGGACAGCTTCGGGCTGGTGTTCATGATCCCGTGGATCATCGGGTTTTTGATGTTCTTCCTCTATCCGTTCCTGCGTTCTGTCCTGCTCAGCCTGCAAAAGGTGACGTTTTTGCCCGGCGGCGGCTTCTCCGCCGAGTGGGTGGGGCTGCAGAACTACATCACCGCCCTGACGAAGGATCAGAACTTCCTGCCGATGGCGGCAGGCTCGCTGGTCGATCTGCTCGTCAACGTGCCGGTGTGCTTGGTGTTCTCGTTCTTCGTCGCGGTGCTGCTGCGGCAGAAGTTCTTCGGCAACGCCGCGGTCAAGGCGATCTTTTTCCTGCCGGTCATCCTCGGCACGGGCGTTTTCCTCAGCGTGCAGACGAACAATGCCGCCGTCGGCAACGCCGCGATCGACAGTGCGATCCAAGAGGGCACCGGCGCGATGACCATGCTGCAGAGCATGAACATCGTCAAGATCCTGCAGGATATCGGCGTCCCCGCCGCCGTGACGGAATACATCACCGGCCCGGTCGACCGGATCTACAGCGTGATCTCGCTGTCCGGCGTGCAGATCTTCATCTTCCTTGCGGGGCTCAACGGCATCTCGCCGTCGGTGTACGAGGCCGCGTATATCGAGGGCGCGTCCGGCTGGGTCGCATTTTGGAAGATCACCTTCCCCATGGTGTCGCCGATCATCGTCGTCAACGTGGTGTATTCGCTGATCGATAATTTCACCATGTCCACGAATGAAACGATGACCTACATCTTCGATACGGCGTTCTCCACCTTCGACTACGGCCTGTCCGGCGCGATGGCGTGGATCTACTGTGCGGTGCTGGCGCTGGTCGTCGGCGCGGCCATGCTGCTGATCTCCCGCCGCGTCGTTTATCAAAACTGAGAAAGGGGGCATGGATCGTGATATCTTCCGCCGGGCGCCGCGCACTGTATACGTGGGAGCGGCGCGGCAAAAAGATCGGATGGTCGGTCATCCGTGCGGTGTTCATCTTAGGCTTCGCCTTCGTGATCCTCTATTCGCCGATCGGGATGCTCGCCCGCGCGTTCATGTCGCCGCAGGATCTGTACGACAGCTCCGTGCTCTGGCTGCCCAAGCATTTCACCTTCACGAATATCGAGATCGCCGCCCGTGCCATGCATTACGGCCGCGCGTTCTGGAACAGCTTCTGGACCAGCACGCTGGCCACGCTGCTGCAGCTGTTCTCCTGTATCGCGGCGGGCTACGCCTTCGCGCGCTATAAGTTCCCGCTGCGGCGGCTGATGTTCGTCTGCGTGCTGCTGACGCTGATCGTCCCGCCGCAGCTGACCATGATCTCGTCTTATATGTATATGAGCGACCTGTCGCTCATCGGTTCACAGTGGCCGATGATGCTGATGTCCGCCACCGGCATGGGCATCCGCTCCGGCCTGTTCATCTATATGTTCCGTCAGTTCTTCACCTCCATGCCCAAGGAAACGGAGGAGGCTGCCATGGTCGACGGCGCGGGGCATTTCCGCATCTTCCTTGAGGTGATGCTGCCCGGCGCGTTGACCGTGATCGTCACGGTGGCGCTGTTCTCGTTCGTGTGGCAATGGAACGACGTGTTCTTCGTCAACCTGTACGACCGCGCGTTCGGCAGCCTGTCGAACAGCGTCACCGGCGCGGGCTTCGCGGAGGTGTTCCGCAACTATCCGGCCTATTCGGCCTTCTCACAGTACGACCCGATCATCACGAAGAACTTCCAGTCGACGGCGGCGCTGATGGCCGTCATGCCGCTGATCCTGCTGTTCGTCGTCATGCAGCGCTATTTCGTCGAGAGCGTCGAGCGCTCCGGCGTCGTGGGATAAGGAGGAAAACATGAAACGGATCCAAACGTGCGAGTCCCTCGTTTTGGCCGGGGAGGACTGGGTGCAGCTGCGCTATCGGCACATCCTGTCGGACACGGCGGAGGTCATGATCGAGGGCTTTGCCGACATCACTAACCCCGTGTTCGCCGAGGTCATGTTCGAGGGCGTGGAGAGCTTCACGTTCGTTCCCGGCGTCGATTACGAGCTGGACGGGGAGCGCGGGCTCATCCGCCGTCTGCCCGGCTCCCGCATCCGCGACTTTGCGCAAAGCCCGTTCTTCGGGCAGGACGTGTTCGATCACGAGCCGTATCACGGACGCTGGGGGAACTATCCCTTCACGGTCTTCATCAGCTATATCTACGAGGACAGCGAGAACGTTTTGGTCGAGGACGAGGCGCGCGGCATCACCTGCGCGCTCCGCTCCGCCCGCCCGCAGGCGGCGATCGACCGCCTGCTGTCCGGCGAGGAGCTGACCTACATGGTCTATGGCGACAGCATCTCCACCGGCTGCGAGGCGCTGTATGTGCGCGACACGTATTTTGCCCGGTTCGCCGACCGGCTGCAGCGCGTCACCAGCGGCAAGGTCAACGTCGTCAACGAGGCGATCGGCGGCGAAACGTCGCGCGAAGGGCTGTCCCGTTTCGCCGCGGCGCTGGAGCGCCACAGCCCGCACCTCGTCAGCATCGCCTACGGCATCAACGATATGTGCGTCAAGCCGGACCGCCCGGCGGATCTGACCCCGCAGCAATACATCGACAACGTCCGCGCCATGGTCGACATGGCGCGCGCCGCCGGGGCGGAGGTCATCCTGATCACCAACTGTCTGCCCAACCCGCATTGGAAGTACACCTCGGCGGGCTACAAGGACTACGCCGCCGCGCTGCGCGTGTTCGCGCGCACACAGGCGCTGCCGATCGCCGACGTGCAGGCGCTGTGGGAGCGGGAGCTTGCCCACGGCAAGCGTCTGAGCGATCTGCTGTTCAACGATGTCAACCATCCCACGTCCTACGGCCACTACCTCTATGCCGCCATGCTGGAAACTTTACTTTAAGTCGATCGGGTGCTGTACAGGGCGGAGGTCTGTGGACGCGCCTTGGCGGGTGCAGGGCGTTAGGGCATCCCGCCGCGGGCAGTGCCCG